>NZ_CALPCT010000001.1:0-176179 GCF_943193075.1 Streptococcus caecimuris
TACAGCCCTACTCAACTGTGCGGAGGTGGGACGACGAAATCGAATTCTAACGAATTACCGATTTCTGTCCCACTCTCATTTCTATTTATTCTGCTAAGAGCACTTCTTTGATGGTTTGCTTTTGGAGTTTTCTGTTGGATAGATAAAAGAGGCTTTCATAAACCACCGCAAAACCAAGCAAGGTCAAAAAGCACACATTCCCATCAAAGTGATGCTCAATCTTTTCAGGAACCGTATCTTTGATCACACCGATCAAAATTTCCATGATACCGTATTGGTAAACCGTCCCAAGAACAAATCCTAGATAAGCCCAGAAACGATAGGGAGCGAGAATATGACTTTGGCATTCACGATCGGTGTAGCCAAAAGCCTTCATAAGAGCCAAGGTTTCGCGACTTTCTGAGACGACAATCCCCAATGACAAAAAGAGAATCGAGAAAGAAAGGATCAAGCCAATCATGATCATCATGGTTTGGATGATGTCATCTGTGTAATCTCTTAAGCCAAAGGACAATTGGACCATGGCCGCAAAACACATAGAGCCAAAGACCACAAAAAACAAGATCGATTTTCTCCCCCATATCAGTGACGAGGACAGCTCTTTTAGGAAAGATTTGTCTTTCTTGGGAGCCCTCTTTCTCCTTTTGACCTTGATCGGACTTGAGGACTTTTTCAATAAACGAAGCGCCGGGGTTTGTAGTTGTCTTCTAGCATATCCAATCGCGAGAAGCATAAAGAAGGTCGTTGGTAGCATCACCAAAGCAAGCAAGAGCTGCCAGTGAAAGTGAATGGTAATTTCTGGCAGGATTCCCTTCTCATTACGGAAGTCATAAAAATGTCCCATCATGAGAAATGAAGCAAAATAGCCAAGAAGCGCTCCAACTCCAAAACTCAGCCCAAAGGCCCAAAATCGTTTGGCCAACTGGCCATTGCTGTAGCCCAAAGCTTTTAAAATTCCTAATTGTTCCTTGTGGTCATCGACAAATTGTTTAATATAAAAACACATGAGAAGGATCGATGTCAAGGACAAGACAACCCCACTGACCATGGCCACCATCCAAGATAGCGAAACCTGGGCATCATAATAAGTCTGAATCATCGGATTGGTTTTAGAAATCTCCAACTGCTCGATATCCAGGTAAAAATTCAAGAAGAGATTGGCCACAAAGACGGCACAAGCCCCAATGATACTGACGACAACTAATTTTCGAATATCTTTTACTGAAAACATGGCTTACCATCCAATCTCATAGGCAGTCTGAGGCTGATCGTTGGTCACCACTTCGGTAATCTTGCCACTATTGACGCGAATGATGGTCCTTGCCATATCTGCAATATTTTGGTTGTGCGTCACCATGATTAGGGTAAAGCCTAGCTTTTCCTTCAACTTCCAGATATAGTCGAGAATCTTGCGCCCTGTTTCTTCATCCAAGGCCCCTGTCGGCTCATCTAAGAAAAGAATCTCTGGCTTTTTGGCCAAGGCACGAGCAATAGACACTCTCTGCTGTTCCCCACCAGACAATTCACTTGGGTACTTATCCAGCTTATCGCCAAGCCCCAAATCCTCGATGATCTTCAAAAAATCATGATTGTTTGCCAGGTCGGCTCCCATCTTTACATTTTGTCTAACCGTTAGATTAGGCAATAAATAATATTGCTGGAAAATAAAGGCTATCTTCTCACGTCTAAAGGCTGTCAATTGCGCATCCGTGAGTTGCGATAAATCCTGTCCTTGAATGAGGATATGCCCCTCATCTACCTTTTCTAATCCGGATAATACGTTTAAGAGAGTTGACTTTCCTGATCCAGAAGGGCCTAGGATAACCACATCATCCTGGTCTTGAATCTGCAAATCAATCCCTTTTAAAACCTTGGTTTGGCCATAGCTTTTTTGAACATTTTCTAGTTGAATCATTTCTTTCCTACCATTTCTTTGATGAGAGATTGAAAAACCTCTGTCAGTAATCCAATCACTTCTTCCATGCTAAACTGATAAATACCAGAAGCAACCATAGAGGCCATCCCGTGTGAGTAGATAAATAGATGCTGGTACAAGCGACTAGCCTCCTCTAACGTCAACGGATAGTCTGCGACAATCGAATCCAGAACCAATTGGTAACTATAATCCTTCATAGGAAGAAAATCTTGAAAGCGACGAATCGGCTCTTTGCTAGGATTTTGGAAAAGCAATTGAAATAGTTGGGGCTCTTTTGAGGCGAAAAGGATATAAGCAACCCCGACAGATCGAAAAGGCTTCTCATCTTCTAAGGCCTTGCGAATATACTCCACCACGACCATTTCCGCAGCACCAATAACCTCTGCTTGTAACTCAGCCATATTAGCAAATTGCCCAAAAATGACTCTCGGTGTAGCTCCCAGTTTCTCCGCTAATGCTCTAGCCGTCAAACTAGCCATTCCCTCTTCTCTCACCAATTGTAAAGCTGTCCCAATCATAGCCTCTTTACTAAATTTAACCTTGGGTGGCATAAGACTCCTTTCACGCAACATCTGTTGCGCAACACTTGTTGCATAAAGAATACCATAAAAAAGAAAGACTTGTCAAGAAAAATCTGAAAACCACAAAACAAAAACCAGACCACCGATAAGAGTGGAATCTGGTTTGATAACCATTATTCTAAGGCAAATCATTTCCCGCCGCCAAGTAGATTTGGTACCACTCCTTGCGCGTTAGGGTCACTGCTGCTGCTTTCCCTGCTTCAAGGACATGCTGGGGCTTGGTCGTTCCGATGACCGCCTGCATCTTACCAGGATAGCGGAGGACCCAAGCAAGGGCGATAGCTGTCGGTGTGACCTGGTATTTTTTCGCCAAGTCATTGAGGACATGATTGAGAGCTGCAAACTCTTCCTTGCCGACAAAATTCCCCTTGAAATAGCCATGCTGGAGGACAGACCAGGCCTGAATCACAGTATCAGTTAAACGACAATACTCAAAGACACTGCCATCTCGCACGGCTGCTTTTGCCCCTTCCATGTTGACATGAAAACCAGCTTCAAAGCTCGGTGTAAAGGCGGCACTCAACTGCAGCTGGTTGACCTTGAGAGGTTGTTTGACAGCCGTCTTAAGCAATTCCATCATCATGGGATTTTGATTGGACACCCCAAAATGACGAACCTTGCCCGCTTGCTCCAACTGATCAAAAGCTGCTGCCACTTCTTCCGGTTCCATGAGGGCATCCGGTCGGTGAAGGAGGAGACTATCTAAGCGCTCGATCTGCAGACGATCGAGGATGCCATCGACGGAGTCCAAAATATAGTCCTTGGAAAAATCAAAATAGGTAAAACCGTCTTTGCGAATGCCACACTTGGACTGGATCCACATCTGGTTCCGAAGATCCGGACGGCGCTTGAGAACCTTACCCAACAGGACCTCACACTGGCCATCACCATAGATATCCGCTAGGTCAAAGGTGTTAATGCCAATCGACAAGGCTGCCTCTACCAAGGCCTCCACCTCATCTTCACTCATCTGACTGATCCGCATCATCCCAAGGACAATCGTGGACAGACGCTCATTTTCAGCAAACTCAATATAGTTCATGTCCGCCTCCTTTTCTGTAGTTCTATTGTAGTGAAAAGGATTTCAAAAGTCAATTTGAAATCAAAAAGCCCTCAGTTGTAACTGAGAGCTTATCTAATTAGCGATAGCTAAGAGCACGTTTAATGGTCTTCCATGGTCCGAGGTCATCGGTCTGAAGGATCAGGCTCGCATAGATACGGGCAATGAGAACTGTTCCCACGATGGTAAAGAGAACCGCAATTCCTAAAGAACCCCAAGATTCAAGACCAGTCGCATAGCCATTGATGGTACGGAAAGGCATAAAGAAGGTTGAGAAGAAAGGAATGTAGGAACCGATCTTCAATAAGAAGACGTCACCGGCACTTCCCAAGGTGGTTACCCCAAGGAAGCTAAAGATAACTAACATCATCAGTGGCGAAATCGCTTTTCCTGAATCTTCTGGTCGTGCAACTGTGGAACCTAAGAAGGCAGAGAGCACCACATACATAAAGATCCCAAGGATAATGAAGAAGACGGTATTGAGCGAGATTGCTTCTGCTAGGTGTTGGGTAATTGGAGAGTTTGGAGCGAGAAAATCCTTGACAACAGGGATATCTGCTCTAAAGATCCAAACCGCTACTAAACCAATCACATAGACAAAAATATGGGTAAAGATCACTCCGAAGAGTCCGAGCATGCGTGCGAAGAAATAGTCGGTTGCTTTGATACTAGAGAAAACCACTTCCATGATCTTGGTTCCCTTTTCACTGGCCACTTCTTGGGCTGTGATACTAGAGTAGAAGATCAAAATCATATAAAGCAACATTCCCAAACCACCTGCAACCATGGTTTGCACCATTTTCAAGCCTTCTTTTTTCTCGTCAATTTTTTCTTTCAGAGAAACCTGTTGAGACAAGGCTGTCAGTTGCTCTTTGCTTAGATTAGCACGGGCCATATTGATCCCCTGTTGGACTTGGCTTAATTTCGCAGCGACAAGGGTTTTCAAATCTGTTTTCATGGCTTGGTCGCCCACATAAGTGGCTTCTAGCTGGCCATCTTTTTCATCGACCGTTAGGTAAGCAGCTGCTTTCTCATCCTTGATGGCTTTTTTAGCTGCAGCTTCATCCTTGTAGTCCAAGGTCAAGCCATCAGTTCCTTTGAGACTTTCTTTGACAGCTGGAACTTCTGTCACCAAGGCCACCTGGTTTTTGGCATCTGTAGAAGAACCTGTCAGATAACCGATTCCAATGCTCAATCCTAAAAAGAGGAAGGGACCGAAGACCATGAAGAGGAAACTCCATGATTTCACTTGTCTGATATAGGTTTCTTTCATTACGACAAACATCTGTTTCATACTTCTACTCCTGATTCAAGTTTAAAGATCTCATCAATAGTTGGGGCTTGGTGGTCAAAGGTTGCTAGGTAGTGGCCCTTGGTCAAGCGGTCAAATAATTCTGGACCAGCTGATGCATCATCCAAGATCAGCTTCCAAGTCCCTTGCTTGGTCATGCTGACCTTGGTCACGTGTGGCAGAGCTTCTAGCTCTTCTTTGCTAAAGTCGTTAGAAACAAAGAGACGAGTCTTGCCATAGCTATTACGGACCTCTTGGACTGGCCCCGAAAGGACAACCGAACCATCACGGATCATTAGGATATCATCACACAACTCTTCGACATTGGTCATGACGTGGTCAGAAAAGATAATGGTTGCCCCACGCTCTTTTTCTTCAAAGATGACCTGCTTGAGCACTTCTGTATTGACCGGATCCAAGCCGCTAAAGGGTTCATCTAAAATGATCAATTTAGGCTCATGGATCAAGGTGATGATCAATTGAACCTTCTGTTGGTTCCCTTTTGAGAGACTCTTGATTTTATCGGTCAATTTTCCTTTTACTTGGAGTTTTTCCATCCAGGTCGGTAATTTTTCCTTGACCTCAGCAGTGCTCATTCCTTTTAAGGCAGCCAAATAGCGGACCTGCTCAAAAATCGTGAGTTTTGGCATGAGACTGCGCTCTTCCGGCAAATAGCCAATTTCTTTGTAGGTTTCTTGCGTAATCGCTTTGCCATCTAGGCGGATCTCACCGCTGTAGTCCAAAAAGCGCAGGATGCTGTGGAAAATGGTGGTTTTTCCGGCCCCATTTTTCCCAACCAAACCAAGGATATGCCCTTGTTGAGCTGTCAGATCCACTCCAAAGAGGACCTGCTTATTTCCAAAGCTTTTTTCTAAATGTCTAATTTCTAACATGGATGACTCCTTTACTCTTTATAATAACGTTTGGTAATCTTGTATTGTGAGACCAAGATATAGAGATAAATCAGTGATACCACTACTAATGCTAACAAGATATCTGTATGGAAAGCAATGCCAACTAAGAATATCGCAATTAAGGAAATCGGTAAGATATAATTGCTTAACTTAATGATAATTTCATAGTTTTCCTCGTAGCTAATCTGCTTTTCTGCTTCATCCATCATACTCATCATAAATTCACGCACTTCCTTGGCATTGGCATTGCGGGGAATCGGTTTTCCATAAATCAGATGGAAGGTCTTGCGAAAGAAGATATCCGATAGGAAAAATAGGGCAATCAAGACAAGAAAGAGATAGAGCATGGTAAAGTCTCCAAAGATAAAAGCCATGTCCCCAGCGCCAGGTCTATCTAAGTCGACCAATTGACTATAAAAAATGACGAATAAAAAGTAGGGCAAGATCATGATGCCTTTAAAAATGGTCGCTAAGCCATATAGTTTTTTCTTTTGAATGTCATAGTGATAGGCTTCATCATCGTCTTCTATTTGGAGCATCTTTTGATGGACTTTTCTCGCGCACATCAGTAAGGTTATCGTGAGTATAAATGCGACTAAGAATAAAACTGCTGAGCCCAAAAGGAGTACTTCTTTACTAAAGAAGGATTGGATTTCTAGGGGCTTTTCGTATCCAAACATTTCTGTCAAAAATCCGATAACTCCTCCGATCAAGCCGGAAACTGTAATGATACCTACATTTCTCCAAAAACGGTAACGAGGGGTTCGTTCTTGTTGTTGCTTTTTCATTGTTATTCCTCTTCCTCCACTAGACTAAAGACATTTTCCACAGGTTCCTTGAAAATCTGGGCGATGGTGATGGCAATGATAACCGAAGGGGTGTATTCACCCCGCTCCAAGAGACTGATAGACTGGCGCGAGACCCCTGCTAGCTTGGCTAGTTCTGATTGGTTGAGCCCATCACGCGCCCTCAGCTCTTTCAATCGATTTTTTAAGATCATGGCTTTCGCCTCCTATAGCTGAACATCTTGAATATCTTCGATGCGAACTAATTTGGTTTCTCTTTGTTGTTTATTATTCACACGAGTCAGTTTGACCCAATCTTCATCAATATCCAAAATTTCATACTCGGCTCCAAAACCATCTACAGTAACAGTGACCGTTTGGCCTTTCAATTCTTCTAGAAGTCTAGACATGTCTTGATTTCCTTTCACTTGTTTTTCTAATCGTCTAATGCGTTTGTTCAACCTTTTTATCTTCTTTTCTGAGCTTGCATAAATGATAACCAGAAAAGGGATAAATAGAATCCATATGGCTCCCATAAGAAAACCTCTCCTTCTTTCAACTAAAAACATTGTAACACTTCTTTTTCTTTTTGACAAGTATTTTTGTCAAAAAAATAAAAATATTTGTCAAAAATAGCAGGATGGTTGACATAGATATTTTGAGGTAAGAAATAAAAGGCCCGCATTTGCGCACCTTTTGACGATCCTTTTCTCCCTGCTATGAATCTGAAAAGATTTCAATAGTAAGAAATATAACTTTGGTTACTACAAGATAATCTTACACGTGTTTAATCTCGATGAAGTCTAAACTAGTAGGACTGGGCTAGCTCAGATCATTTTCATCATCCTTGTTCCCTGCATCTTCCACAAGCCACAGCAAAGTAATGATCAACTCATCAGCTTAAAAAACTTATCCACCACTCATATCTAGGAGGTTTTCATGTCAACCATTATCATTGCCATCATTTTATTTGGGCTCGCCTTTCTAGGATTTCGCCATTATCTCAAGGGAAAAGGATCCTGCGGAGACTGCGAGTGTTCCTGTCCCATCAAAGACGAGATGCATCAATCGCATCGGCATTAGTAAAGAATGGGTGTGTACCAGAAATCAGAAAAGCAAAAAACCATTGGTCAATTGAACCAATGGTTTTTATTTACTCATTACTCTTGAATCGCATTCATATCCAATTGATGAGGTGGCTTTATTTCCTGTACCTTATTAAAATCACGGTATCCAAACTCAAAATGGTCCTCATTAGTAATACTTTGGTCTTTTTTAGAATCCTTTATTTTCGTATAAATAACAATTCTTGCTTCGCTTGGAGTCACTTCAACTTTAGTTTCTGACTTTTCCTTCTTAGCGACAAGCTCGATTTCTAGTTTGATTGATTGAATATCATTATTTTCATTTGAGTACAACTTACTTTCAATCATCGTCTGGATTAACTCATTGAATAAAGGAATATTCTTTTTAGCATCACCTTTATATTTTAGATATAGATAACCATTATCTTCAGTCATACTAAATTTATCCTTATAAGCCTCGTAGAGTTTCAGATAAACATCACTTCTACCAATCTCAGGTTCTTTGTAATCAGTTGCTTTTTTCCATTTCCATTTCCAAGGTCCCTTTTGAAAAAGATCCTGTGAATACTCTCCCAAGTATACCGTCCCTCTCCCAGGTGAATAAACGACATATTCACTTGGAACTACAAATGGTTTTCCAATTCTAAGTTCATTTTCTTTGACTTTTTCAGGATCCTCCTCGTCATTCTTTCCTGTAGCGTATATTTCACGCAATGTCAGAGTATCAAATTGAATTTTACCTTCACGATACACAATTTCATTGCGGGATTGGTCTGCTGGCTTAGAAATAGAACCCGCAATATACTTTCTATAGAATCCACTAGAATATTCTGTACTCTTTGCTTCTCGCAAACTCTGGATATATTGGTCTACTACAGAGCTTGCTTCTCCCTCATTTGTTTTTGACGGCCCCTGTTGTGGATGCTTACTTGCTACAGCTCTTGCTTGCTCTTCCTTTAGACTTGAAGTTGTTTTCTGTTGACAGGCAACAAGGGGCAAGCAAAGAGCTATCGCACATATCATCAGAAATTTTTTTCTTTTATTTTGCATGATTATGATCCTTTTTCATTGTTTAAATCGAAATGTTCAGTATTTTGTTCAAAATCTTCAGGTTCTTCTACCCTCACACCAGTGTTTTGGTTAGAATAGGTGATCTTACTCGTTAAATCCATGGTTTTCTTTGCAGTTTCGCCATGAGAGGTATATGTGATTGATAAGGGTTTAAAACTATCCTTAGAAACTGAAAGAGCAACCTTGAAATATCCTTTTACCTTTGTGTCGGCAAACCCATAAAAAGCTGTAGTTCCTCCTAGGAAAATTGGTCTACTGATACTAATCATATTTTTTACATCATCTGTTTGATAATAAAGTACATAAGCATCCTTTTTTTCCGTAACCGTCATTTTCTTTTTATTCTTTTGATAGTATCGAATTGCATCTTGGAAGATTCCTATACCTGCATCATATTCACGAATACTATATCCAGTCCTCCATATTGAATCACCTGCTTTTTTATAAAAGGGAACCGAAGATTGCCAATATATTTCTTGTGTACCCTCTGCTGAAGTATAAATTCCACGGACATAATCCGGCCTCAATTCAAATGAACCATCAAAGCTTGTCTTAACAGTGGCATTTTTCTCCTCTCCCTCTTCCGGCTCATTTACAACCTTTACTACTTCATCTTCCATATGGATTTTGCCATTTTTCAAGTGTTCAAAAGCTTCCAGCCCCTTGTCAATGATTTGTTCTTGACTTAGTTCCTTTGAATCTTCTTTCTTTCGACTTGCCTCCTGACATCCGATTAGGCTAGCCACTGCTAACAAACCAACAAGTGATAGGATAGGTTTTCTCATATTTAGCATCCCCATTCTCCTTCCTTTTTTCAGTAAATCTACTAAATGTTTATTCTTCTATTATAAACCATCCTATAACATTTGTAAATCTTTTCACAAACTTGTAAGAAGATTGTAATTTTTAAAATACAAAACAAAAACAGCTGAGAACATGTCTCAACTGTCTTGAACTACATCTTAACGTACTTCTGCGTCTACTTTTTCTTCGAGAGAAGCTTGGATTTTTTCCATGTAGCGTGCAACTTCTTCATCTGTCAAGCTATCTTCTGGATTTTGGAAGGTCAAGCTATAAGCCATTGACTTCATACCAAGTCCTAGTTTTTCGCCTGAGAAGACGTCAAAGAGTTTGATATCTGTCAAACGTTTCACGCCAGCTGCTTGGATGGCATCGACCACCTCTTGGTGAGTCACTTCTGCTTTGAGGAGAAGGGCGATATCACGGCTCACAGCTGGGAATTTAGTGATTTCCACAAAGGCTGCGGCTGGTTGAAGAGCTGCTTCAATAGCAGATAAGTTCAATTCTGCCACATAGGTTTCTGGAATGTCATAAGCCTTAGCTGTTACAGGGTGGACTTGTCCCAAGACCCCAATCACTTGGTCACCCAGTGAGATCAAGGCTGTCCGACCTGGGTGGAGACTCTTGATTTCTTGTGTTGCTGTATAAGTCACATCAAGACCCAAGCGAGCAAAGAGGGCTTCAAGGATTCCTTTTGCATAGAAGAAGTCAACTGGAACAGCTGCAGTTTGGAAGTCTTTTTCAGCAACTAAACCTGTCAAAGCAAAAGCAAAGCTGTTGATTTCATTTGGCAAGTCTTCTTTTGGATTACCCGTTTGCTCGAAGACTTTTCCAATCTCATAAAGAGCCAAGTTTTTATTCTTACGAGCCACGTTGTAGGCTACTGTATCCAAGATTCCTGAAACCATATTTTGACGGAGAACCGAACGGTCCACAGTCATTGGCCACATGAGCTCTGTTAAGTTGCTTGGTGCAGTTGTGAACTCCACTGCTTTTTCAGGAGTTGTCAGTGCATAAGTGATGATTTCTGTCAAACCAGCCCCTTCAGCGATAGTCCGAACTTGACGACGCAATTTTTGAGTCGCTGTCAACTCACCTGCTGTCCCATCATCTTTTGGAAGGGTTGCTGGTAATTTGTCATAACCATAAATTCGAGCAATTTCTTCAAAGAGGTCCGCTTCGATAGTGATGTCCCAACGGCGACGAGGAACGCTGACTGTGAAGCTTTCTGCATTTCCAGAAAGGCCAAAACCAAGACGACGGAAGACATCTTCGACATCCGCGTAGGAAAGTTCTGTTCCAAGGACACGGTTAACGTCTGCAAGAGTAGAAGAAACTTCTACATCAGAAGTGTCTAACTGGCCTGCTGAAACGATGCCCTTACGTACGGTTGCACCAGCCAATTCAGCAATCATACTTGCTGCGGCATCAAGGGCTTCATTAACAGTTGCCACATTGATGCCTTTTTCAAAGCGAGAAGATGATTCAGAGCGTAGGTTGAGGCGACCACTAGTCTTACGGATCGATTTGCCATTGAAAACAGCCGCTTCAAGAACTACACGAGTAGACTTTTCAGAGATTTCTGTAGCCTCTCCCCCCATGACACCTGCAAGGGCAACAGGTTTGTCAGCAACCGTAATCACGAGGTCACTTGTTTCCAACTCACGCTCTTCCCCATCCAAGGTCACTAATTTCTCACCTGCACGCGCTTCACGTACACGGATGTCATTTCCTTCAAAGGTATCCAAGTCAAAGGCATGCATGGGCTGACCAAAGTAAAGCAAGATATAGTTGGTCACGTCAACCACATTATTTATGGGACGGATGCCTTCATTCATGAGGAGGTTTTGCAACCATTGTGGACTTGGTGCGATGGTTACATTGTCCAAGATACGAGCTGCATAATAAGGAGCCTTATCTGTGTCGATGCTGACAGAAAGAGCATCCGCTGCAACTTGGTCTGTTTCTGTTAAAGTAAATTCTTTGAAGTTGACTGCCTTGTCATAGATGGCTGCTACTTCATGTGCTACCCCACGCATCGAAAGAGCATCTGCACGGTTTGGAGTGATAGAAAGCTCGATGATTTCATCATCCAAGTCTAGGTAAGAGAAGACTTCTTCTCCTGGAACAGCATCCTCTGGCAAGATTTGGATGCCATCCGCAAATTCTTTCGGTACAACTGAGTCAGAAATGCCTAACTCACCAAGTGAACAGATCATCCCAAGGGATTCCAAACCACGGATTTTCCCTTTTTTAATCTTGTAGTTATCTGCGATGCGAGCACCTGGAAGAGCCACCATCACCTTGATGCCTGCTCGCACATTTGGTGCTCCACAGACGATTTGACGCGCTTCTTCTTCCCCCACATTAACTTGGCAGACATGAAGGTGTGTCTCTGGCACATCTTCACAAGACAAGACTTCTCCGACGACAATTTTTGAGAGACCAGTAGCAGGCGATTCCACACCTTCTACTTCGATCCCTGTAGTTGACATTTTTTCAGCCAACTCTTCTGATGGCACATCCACGTCCACCAATTGTTTTAACCATTTATATGATACTAACATTATTCTGATCGTAAGATCCCACTTGGTGAGATCTTCTCAATTCCTTTCTCTCAATTTGGACCCACAATTAAGCTTACGGATTATCCTTCAAATGCTTGCGCAACAACCAGTCTGTATCCACGGTATCTCCGGTGATATACTGGTGTTCACTAAATCGTTCAAATCCAAAGCGGTAGTAAAAATCTTGCGCCTTAAAGTTGCGTTCCCATACACCTAGCCAAGCCCACTCAAAGCCACGACTCTTGGCTTGATCCAGCGCAAAGGTAAACATTTCCTTGCCGAAACCAGCCCCTTGACATTCCTTCTTGACATAGATCCGTTGGATCTCAAAGGACTTATCCATCTCTACTGGCTCGGTCTGCGCCTGACCCCAGTTGATCTTGAGAAAACCACAGATTTCTTGATCTTCATTGAGGACAAAATAGGTTTCAGATTCTGGATCTAGCAGATCCTTCTCGATTTGCTCCAAAGAGAGCACAGTAGAGAAGTAATCTTCCAAATCTTCCTCAACAATATAGGGACCAAAGGTATCCCCATAGGTTTCCACCTCTAATTCCCTTAAAATATGAAAATCTTTCGCCTTAACTTTTACTAACATAATTATTTAAATTGTTCTGAAAAACGGATATCCCCTTGATAGAAGCCACGGATATCATTGATTCCGTAACGAAGCATGGCCACACGCTCTTGACCAAGTCCAAAGGCAAATCCTGAATAGATTGTTGGATCAATCCCACTCATCTCAAGGACGCGTGGGTGAACCATACCGGCTCCCATGATTTCAATCCAACCAGTTTTCTTACATACGTTACATCCAGCACCACCACATTTGAAGCAAGAAACGTCCACCTCAACCGATGGCTCAGTGAATGGGAAGTAAGAAGGACGCAAACGGATTTGGCGTTCTGCACCAAACATCTTTTGCACGATCAATTGAAGCGTTCCTTGAAGATCGGCCATAGAAATGCTTTTCCCAACAACCAAACCTTCGATTTGATGGAATTGGTGGCTGTGGGTCGCATCATCCGTATCCCGACGGAAAACCCGCCCTGGAGAGATCATCTTCAATGGTCCTTTGCTAAAGTCATGCGCATCCATAGCCCGCGCCTGTACAGGTGAGGTATGGGTCCGAAGCAAGATTTCTTCTGTGATATAGAAGGTATCCTGCATATCCCGCGCTGGGTGATCTTTAGGCAGATTCATCCGTTCAAAGTTATAATAGTCTTGCTCCACTTCAAAGCCGTCTACGACTTGATAGCCCATCCCGATAAAGATATCTTCGATTTCTTCACTGGTTTGGGTCAAAATATGACGGTAACCACTAGCAACTGGACGACCTGGAAGGGTCACATCGATACTTTCACTAGCCAATTTGGCTTGGACTTTCTTTTCTTCCAAAAGTTTGGCCGTTTCTTCAAAGGCAGCCGTCAAGACATCACGCGCTTCATTGACGTGTTTCCCGATAACCGGACGCATCTCAGCAGAGACATCCTTCATCCCTTTAAGAATTTCCGTCAGAGATCCTTTTTTTCCAAGAACAGAGACCCGTAGTTCTTGCATCTCTTTTTTATTTTCAGCAGAAATCTGCTTCAAAGCTGCCAGCGTTTCTTCACGAAGCGCTTTTAATTGTTCTTCAATCGTTGACATATTTCCTCCATCATGGTCCCTCTACAGACATAGAAAAAACCACGCGCCAACACCCTCATTCGGAGCGTTGACACGCGGTACCATCCGTTTTTTATCCGTAAACCAGACCTTAATTTCTAAATCCTTTACGCAAGTGAATTCACTCAGCTTTCATGCAAAGAGCTTTCAGTCACGGCTCTTCTCCCTGTCGCACTTCCCTTGAGATACTAGTCTTGCAGATTTCTATTCAATTACTACATAGTTTATCAGATTTTTAGTTAAAAAACAAGTTAGATGAGACTAATTCAATAGAAAAAGGAACAAGTGGCAGTGCATTATCTATTTGCATTGTCAGTTGCATCTGCTTGCCTTTCCAATAGAAGAGTGGCTGCTTGGTTAAAACCATCACACCAGTTATACCATTTTGCTTCATACTCATCTTGAGGCAAGATACGATGTTTTAAATCCAAAACAGAGGTTATCTTTCTTTCCTCGCAAGCTTGCGCATAGAGAGCATACAACTCATCGCCACCATCTCTATCAAGCTCAGCAGAAATCGTATCCTGACCTGCCAATAAAGCCTGATAAGCCCTGTGATGGCCGTCTGTAATCAAGAAGCCATCTCCAAATACCAAAATACTAATTGGATCCACTTTGATGATTTCTGCCGACTGATCAAGCATCTGGATAGCTTGTAACTTCTTTTCTGATAAGTATAGTTGGGTCGGATGAAGGTCCGTTAGCTTGACTTTCATTTCTTTCTCCTCAAAGGTCCCGATTAAAAGACCTATCAAAGCCAAATTCTCCTGCTACTCTTGTGATTCGTTTCGTTTTTATTTAATGACTTGTCCAGCATCTTTCAAGACAGATTCTGGAATAGTAATGCCCAATTCATCTGCGACTTTTTTATTGATGACAGATTTTCCTTGGCTAAAGATTTCAACAGGTGTGTCTGCAGGTTTTTGACCTTTCAAGATCTTCGCAGCCATTTTACCAGTTGCTACCCCAAGATCATGTTGGTCGACAACGACTGAACCAAGGCCACCAGCTTCTACCATGGCTGTCGCACTTGGGAAGATTGGTTTTTTAGCATCTTTATTGGCTTCAACAACAGTTGAGAATGCTGATGCGATGGTATTGTCGATTGGAACCCAGATAGCATCCACTTTACCTGACATAACCGATACTGTTGAAGCAATTTCGTTTGTAGAAGGAACTGAATACGGAACCACCTTGTAGCCTGCTTTTTCAGCCAATTTTGTAAATTCTTCTACTTGAGATTTAGAATTGTCTTCACTGGTTGAGTAAAGAACCCCGATTGTTTTTACGTTTGGAGTCAACTCTTTGATCAATTTCAACTGTTGCTCAGTAGGATTGTGGTCAGATACCCCAGTGATATTGCCACCTGGTTTTTTCAAATCTTTGACCAAGTTTGCACCGACTGGATCGGTTACAGCACCCATGACAATTGGTTTGTCTTTGGTTGCACTAGCCAAACCTTGAGCAGATGGGGTTGCAATCCCAATCAAGACTTGATTATCTTTTTCTGCCAATTGCTTACTCATAGTTGCAACCTTGTTTTGGTCCCCTTCTGCATTGAGGAAATCAATGTCCACTTTGTCCTTGTCATAGCCTTCTTCAGCTAGACCATCTTGAATCCCCTTGTAGATCAAATCAAGCGAAGGGTGGCTGACCAACTGCAAGACCCCAACTTTTGCCTTTTCATTGCTAGTTGCTGCCTTGTTGTCCTTACCAGCTGTAGCTGAATAGATCGCTGTCCCAATGACTGCTGCTGCAATCAAACCAATAATTCCCATTAACCGTTTATTTTTCATTTTACTACCTCTTCTATTTTTTCATTTTCTTCTATTTTTCATCCTCTAAAGAATGCGACGCCATCGTTTCTTCATATCTTTTCTCCCTTCTCATCTAAAACAAAAAACACGCCCACACATAGCAAAAGCTATGTGAGGACGTGTCATCGCGGTGCCACCTCACTTATGGGAAAAGGATAGTCTCCCCCCATATCTCTGTCTTGTCTAGCAACAAGTTGCACGATAAGGTGTGCCAACCGAATTTTTATTCTTTCAAATTCATCTCATCATTAGTCCAATTTCATAAACTGCCGCTACCCACTCTCAGCAACCGTGGGCTCTCTTGAAACTTTCATTTACTACTTTTCTAATTTCTTACATTTTAAAGTTTTCTTTCAAAAAAGTCAATACTTTTTCAGTATTTTTTTGGAAACGTTCGCATTTTCTATATTACATCCCCTTGCTTCTTTCTGGGATTTCCGCTCTATTTTTGATATAATTTACTAGAATAACAGCTAGAATGATGAGGAATCCCATGTCTTTTGATGGATTTTTTTTACACCATATGGTGCAAGAATTGAAGGCCGAACTCTTAAGTGGTCGCATTCAAAAAATTAATCAACCTTTCGAGCAAGAATTGGTACTCCAAATCCGAGGCAATCGGAAAAACCAAAAACTCTTACTCTCTGCCCATTCTGTTTTCGGACGGATCCAACGGACCCAAACCAACTTTGAAAATCCTGCCTTTCCTAATACCTTTATTATGGTCATGCGTAAATATCTTCAAGGCGCTGTCATCGAAGGGATTGAGCAATTGGAGAACGACCGGATTCTCGAAATCCGTGTCTCCAATAAAAACGAAATTGGAGATGCCATTTCTGTCAGCTTAATGATCGAAATCATGGGCAAGCACAGTAATATTATTCTCCTAGACCGGACCAGCAATAAAATCATCGAGGCCATCAAACATGTCGGCTTCTCACAAAATAGCTACCGGACCATTCTTCCTGGATCAATCTATGTAGCCCCTCCGAAAACAGACGCGGTTAATCCTTTTACAATTGGAGATGAAGCCCTTTTTGCCCTTCTTCACAAAGAAGAGTTAAGCCCAAAGAACCTTCAAAAATGTTTCCAAGGTTTGGGGCGAGATACGTCTCAAGAATTGGCCAAGCGACTTGAGACGGATGAAAAATTAAAAACCTTCCGTGCCTTTTTCCAAGCTCCAACTGAGCCACGCCTAACGACCAAATCCTTCTCGGCTATTCCCTTTGAAGATGCCACTAGTCAAACCTTTGAGACACTTTCCGATCTGCTAGATGACTATTACCGAGACAAGGCTGAGCGCGATCGGGTGCAACAACAGGCTAGTGAATTGATCCGCAAGGTCGAAAACGATCTTGAAAAGAACCGAAAAAAATTAGCCAAACAAGAAGCGGAGTTAGCGGCGACCGACAATGCGGAAGAATTCCGCCAAAAAGGAGAATTACTGACCACCTTCCTCCATCAGGTACCAAACGACCAAGACCAGGTTGTCCTGGACAATTACTATACCAACGAACCCATCACCATCCAACTCAATAAGGCTCTGACCCCCAACCAAAATGCGCAACGCTACTTCAAACGCTACCAGAAGTTAAAAGAAGCCGTTAAACATTTGACCATCCTCATTCAAGAAACCAAGGAAACCATTTCTTATCTTGAAACGGTTGAAACGACCCTTTCTCAAGCGAGCCTGGCTGAGGTGGCAGAGATTCGTGAAGAGTTAATCCAGACCGGCTTTATCAAACGGCGCAACCGAGAAAAAATCCATAAACGGAAAAAACCAGAAAAATACCTGGCTAGTGATGGCAAAACCATCATTTTAGTGGGTCGCAATAATCTGCAAAACGATGAACTGACCTTTAAGATCGCTAAAAAAGACGAGCTCTGGTTCCATGCAAAAGATATCCCGGGAAGTCATGTCGTCATTACAGGAAATCTAAATCCATCGGATGAAGTGAAGACCGATGCTGCAGAGTTGGCCGCCTACTATTCCAAGGCCCGTCTCTCAAACCTGGTCCAAGTAGATATGATCGAAGCCAAGAAACTCAATAAACCAACTGGTGGAAAGCCCGGCTTTGTCACCTACACAGGCCAAAAGACTCTGCGGGTCACCCCAGAAGAAGAAAAAATCAAAGCCATGAAACTAACGGACTGATTTCAAATATAAAAGGTTGAGCGACGCTCAACCTTTTAGAATGTAGACAAATTGTTCTACGTATGCTGAAAAAAATGAGGTCTACTTTTAGGATCATTCAACATATATTGAAACTTTCCGCCGTGAGAAAAGTGCTAGAAACAATCTTGTTTCTAGCACTCGGGAGTTTTGGAACCTTAGGTCCAAAACTAAGTCATGGAACTTCTTTGAAGTTCGCTGACGTCCGTTCTCACCTAAGGAAAGTTTCTTAAATAACATTATCTTCAATACGAAAGGTTGAGCGATGCTCAACCTTTTTATTCTGCTTTATTGATGTCTTCTTTGACCTCATCAACATTGAATTTAGCAAAGAGGTACTGACGGTCTTGAACTGGGAAACGTTGATCCAGCTGATCGATGGCCCCCACCTCTACAATTCCTTCTGTGATGACAAAATCCATGACATGGCCACCAAAGGTGTGGTCATCTGAGATAAAGTGCAAATGATAACCAGCCACGCTCACGCCATGGAAAATTTCTGGTGTCCAAAAACCGACGATGGTTCCAGTGACATTTTCTCGTGTATACTCTGGCTGATGGGTTGCAACCTCTGCAAACTTCATCTCTGGTGTTGATTTTGGAATCATACGGACATGCATCTTGGCAAAGTCACCATGAATCTTAATGGAGCGGAAAAGATTTTCCCCATCATAATAAGACTCAATACGAGCTTCCAATTCCTCGTCTGTCATTTCAAAACGTTGGCGGAAAATCACTTCTGCTTGGTGAGGAACGACTGCTGCATAAGGAACCTTGGCATCCGGAGAAACTTCAACAATTTCAGGATGGTCGCCAGATCCCTTGGCCTGATATGCCTTACCATCTAATACGATCAACTCTCCATCAATAGAATCCAGCGTCCCAATTCCGAGGTTCCCATGTTCTAAGAGTTCTCCTATCGTAAATGACCCCCCGTACAGACCCGCCATTAGGGCACCTAAGGTATTATATTGAAAAAGTTTCACTGGTTCCATGTTTTTCTCTCCTCATTCTATCTTCTACCAGTATACCACAAACTATTCCGAATCTTCACGATATGGTTTTGATTAGAGGCTATCATAGAGGGTTTGCATCTGCACATCGTCTGGTACGATCGCCAAATACTGATTAGCCACTTCACGCGCCTTCGTCACATCTCCAGCCTCACGCAACAAATAAACATAGGCTTCGAGGAATTCTGGGTTGTCCTTTAAATCCTCATAGAGCTCTTGGTAGGCTGAGACGGCCTCTTCTGTTTTCTCCAAGGCAGCCAAAGCACGGGCAATGTTCCAACGGGTGACAACCGTTTCGACTTCTTCATTTTGCCAATCCAAGACTTGGTCAAAGCGTTCCTGTTCCAAATAAAGGGTGGTCAGGCGAAGAGCAATCTCTTCTATATCATCTGCCACTTCTTTAGCCTCTAATAGATAAGCTTCTGCTTGCTCAGGTTGGTGGAGTTCATAAGAAAGCTGAGAAGCAAGGAGCTTCAATTGGGCATCAAATGGATTCTTCTGGATCCCTTGTTTAGCAATCTCAAGCGCTTTTTCACGGTCATTTTCAGCCTGTAAAGCCAAGGCATAACCATACTCATAGCCCTCAAAATCAGGCGACAAGGTATCAATTTGTTTGTAGTAGATCAGGGCTTTTTGGAATTCTTCTTGGTCAGACAATAGGGTCGCTAATTCGTAAGCAATCTGGTCATCAAACTCAATCTCCAGAGCTTTCTCTAAGAAAGGAACAGCTGCTTCAAACTTACCAAGATTGGCATAGGCAAAACCAATCCGTTGATAGGTGGAAATTCCTGTTGCTTCCAAAATCTCCCGATTGTCTAACTGGGCATACTCTTGGATAGCCTCTTGATAGCGTTCCAATTCCAGATCAATTTCAGCTAGCCCTAATTGAATGATCGGATCATCAGACAAATGAGCAGCTTCAACTAATTTTTCACGCGCTACATCTGCTAGGCCTTCCATCTGATAGAGATCCGCCTTAACCAAGAGACTGGCCACATACCAGTTTGATTCAGGTCCAATTTCTTCTAAATAAGCAAAGGCCTCTTCCATTTGGCCTTCCTCTGCAAGGATGGTTGCTAAACTCAAATACACTTCTGGATAGGTTTCTGCAATCTGTTCGTAAACCTCTTTTGCCTGAGGGTAAAAACCGATACTTTCAAGATATTGACCTAAATCCAATAATTGTGCTTCACTATCTTCTACCAAGGCCTGTTGAAATTGAACTTCTGCCTCTTCTAGCTCTTGCCGATCGAGAGCTTCTACCATTTGTTGACTATGACTCACTGTGTGTTTCCTCTTCTATTTCATTGTGTTCTTCATACAAGCCACTGACGACCTTATACCATTCAAAGATAGCTCCGATCACCACCTTAGCAGATGCATAGACTGGAATTCCAAGGAAAACTCCCCAGATTCCAAACATAGATCCTGACGTCAAGAGCACAAATAAAATGGTAATCGGATGGATATTTAACTGGCTTCCCAAAACCAACGGTGATACAAAACGTCCTTCAATGGTTTGCTCCACTGCAAATACAATCAAGACCTTGATAAACATCTCTGGCCCTGCTACCAAGCCCAATACTAAGGCAGGTAACATGGCTAAGAAACTACCCAAGTAAGGGATCAAATTCAAGATCCCCGCAGAGATCCCCAGTGTCACCGCATAGCGCAAGCCAATGATCTTAAAGAAGATGATGAACATAATGGCGACGACAATGGCTACCGTAATTTGCCCTCGAACGTAGTTGGAGAGTTGGGTGTTGACATCTGAGAGAACTTGTTCAGCCGATTTACGAATCTTAGTCGGTAAGAAGCGAACAATGTGGCCCTTTAAATTTTTTCCATCTCGAAGAAGATAAAAGACAATAAAAGGCATGATAATCAAGGCAACAATGACTTGCGAAGCCACCCCGATCAAGTTGCTGACCCAATTGACAGCCCGACCGGAGATCGAACTCGCCCAAGAAGTAATGTTTGCAGACAATTCCTTGGTGATCTCATCTAATTGGGGTTTGATATCTGAGGAGACGCGATTATCTAGAAAATCATCGATAGTTGCATTGGCCTTTTCCAAATAAGTTGGCAGGTTATGAAAGAAACTCACCACTTGTCGTTGGACGGATGGAATCACTACAGCTAGACCCCAAATTAAAAGCACTGCAATCAAGAAAAAGACTAAGGAAATCGCAAAAATCCGCTTGAGTCCTTTTCTTTCAAGAAAGTCAACAATAGGGTTAAGCAGGTAATAGAGTAAACCAGAGATAATGACAGGCAGCATGACTGCTCCGGCAAACTCAAAAATAGGAATAAAAATAAAGGTGATTTTACTCAAAACCAAAAGGTTCAAGCCCAACAGCAAGGTAACTAAAAATACGGTAATGGCCTTGTTGTCTAAAAACCATCTAAAAAACCAGGACAAACTAAACTGTTTTTCTTTATTATCCACAGAGAACTCCTTTTCATTTCAATCTGTTTCTATTTTAGCATTTTTTGAGCTTGAAGTTACGAAAAAACTAGCAAAATAAGAAAGAAAGGCCCTCCTCTTTTCAACTAGCAATTGCCTTCCAATAGGACCTTTGATATAATAAACCTAACAAATCATACGAGGTGACCTATGTCTCAAACCATTTATTTCGGTACCTATACCAAAAAAGAATCCAAAGGAATATACAAGGCACAATTTGACCCTGAAACAGGGACATTGAACCATCTGGAACTAGTGGCAGCTGAGCCCAATCCAACCTATATCGCCTTTTCTGAAAAAGGCAACCTCTATAGCGTCGGAGCTGAAGAGGGAAAAGGAGGAATCGCAAGTTTTACAGCTGATTTTCAGCCGCTAAATCACGTCGTTGAAGAGGGAGCACCACTCTGCTATGTCTCTGTCGATGACAAGCGTCAACTGGTCTATGGAGCCAACTATCACAAAGGCCAAGTTCTCGTATATAAGCTAGAGGCAGATGGACGTTTGTCCTTTGTCGATCAAGACACCCACCAAGGAAGTGGTCCTCATGCCAATCAAGCAAGTCCACATACCCACTATGCAGACCTTACACCAGATCAGTACCTGATCACGTGTGACCTAGGAACAGACAGTTTGCATGTCTATGATGTCAGTGAGCAAGGAAACCTAACCCTGATCAATCAGTACCAAACAGTTCCAGGGGCAGGACCTCGTCACCTGGTCTTTCATCCTCACTATAAGACTGCTTATCTCATTAATGAGTTAAATGCTACAATCGATGTACTCTTTTATGATGGTATGGGTGAATTCGAACACTTCCAAACTGTTTCCACACTTCCATCAGACTACGATGGTCAAAAATGGGCTTCTGCGATCAAGCTCTCAGCTGATGGAAAATTCCTCTATGCATCTAACCGTGCTCACAATTCCATCGCTGTCTTCAAAGTTGTGGCTGATGGTAGCCTAGAACTCATTGAAATTGTTCCAACTCAAGGACTCAATCCACGTGATTTCACACTTAGTCCTGATCAAAACTATTTGATCGCAGCCCATCAAGATTCACCTAATGCCACTGTCTTCAAACGAGATTCTGCTAGCGGAAAATTGACCCTTCTATCCGACGACTTCTATGTTCCAGAGGCCGTTTGTACGGTTTTTCATTAAGTCGTTTTAGTTGTCAAACCTCTAAAAAAATGATTAAATAGATGAGAAAAAGGCGTGAGCCTGACTTCACAACTTATATTTTAGGAGACCCTAACATGAATCCATTGGACTTATTTAACCAAGTGAAAGAAATGATCGAAAAGAAAGATTTCGACGCTGCCAAAAAATTTGTTGATGACAACAAAGACAACCTCGGTGACTACCTTGAACAAGCTAAAGGGCTTGTATCTGGAAATGAAATGGTCAGCGGTGCCTTGGACAAAATCAAAGGCTTGTTCTAATAAGTCGATGAGAGTGGGACAGAAATCGGTAATTCGTTAGAATTCGATTTCGTCGTACCACCTCCGCACAGTTGAGTAGGGCTGTAAAAGCTGATGAAATCAGCGTAGTAGAGCCCACTCAACCACTGCGTCTTGCTCGACAATCCAAAAATAATTGAGAGGCCAGGACTTTTGTCCCAGCCTCATTTTTGTTTACCCCAAGCAAAAAAAGATCCTTGAGAAAACTCAAGGATCTTTCTAGTCTAGTAAACTAGATTATTTTTTCAAGTTGTAGAAAGATTCCAATCCACGGTATTCAGCAACTTCACCAAGTTGATCTTCGATACGAAGCAATTGGTTGTATTTAGCGATACGGTCTGTACGTGAAAGTGAACCAGTCTTGATTTGTCCTGCATTTGTTGCAACTGCGATGTCAGCGATGGTTGAATCTTCAGTTTCACCTGAACGGTGTGATACAACGGCAGTGTAACCAGCTTCTTTCGCCATTTCGATAGCGTCGAATGTTTCAGTAAGAGTACCGATTTGGTTAACTTTGATAAGGATTGAGTTAGCACATCCTTCTTTGATACCACGTGAAAGGTAATCAGTGTTTGTTACGAAGAAGTCGTCACCAACCAATTGAACTTTACCACCAAGACGTTCAGTAAGAGCTTTCCATCCGTCCCAGTCGTTTTCGTCCATACCATCTTCGATAGTGATGATTGGGTATTTGTTTACCAATTCTTCAAGGTAGTCGATTTGTTCAGCAGCAGTGCGGACAGCAGCTCCTTCACCTTCGAATTTAGTGTAATCGTAAACTTTACGTTCTTTATCGTAGAATTCTGATGATGCACAGTCAAATCCGATAAATACGTCTTTACCTGGAACATAACCAGCAGCTTCGATAGCAGCGATGATAGTTTCTACACCATCTTCAGTTCCGTCGAAACGAGGAGCGAATCCACCTTCGTCACCAACGGCAGTTTCAAGACCACGACCTTTAAGGATTTTCTTAAGTGCGTGGAAGATTTCAGCACCCCAACGAAGAGCTTCTTTGAATGTAGGTGCACCAGCAGGTACGATCATGAATTCTTGGAAAGCGATTGGAGCATCTGAGTGAGATCCACCATTGATGATGTTCATCATTGGAGTTGGAAGAACTTTAGTGTTGAATCCACCAAGGTAGCTGTAAAGTGGGATTTCAAGGTAGTCAGCAGCAGCACGAGCTACAGCGATAGACACACCAAGGATTGCGTTTGCTCCCAATTTACCTTTGTTAGGAGTACCGTCAAGAGCGATCATTGCACGGTCAATAGCTTGTTGGTCACGTACATCGTAGCCGATGATTGCTTCAGCAATGATGTTGTTTACATTGTCAACAGCTTTTTGAGTTCCAAGACCACCGTAACGAGATTTGTCACCGTCGCGAAGTTCTACAGCTTCGTGTTCACCAGTAGAAGCTCCTGATGGAACCATACCACGTCCGAAAGCACCTGATTCAGTATAAACTTCTACTTCAAGTGTTGGGTTACCGCGTGAGTCTAGGACTTCGCGAGCGTAAACATCAGTAATAATTGACATTTCTTACTCTCCTTATTGAGTTATATTTTTTACTCCTCTATCATATCGTAATTAGGCTATTTTTTCAAGAAAAAACAAGGAAATCTACGAAAATTGAGAAGTTTTTAACAAGAAAACGGTTCCACTTTCTTTTTTTCTTCTATTTTCCTCCTTATTTAATTTTTTCGCATTCTTCTATTCTTCTGCTACGCTTTATGCTATACTAAGCTTATGACAGATATTAATAAAACAATTTTAGAAAAAGCTGCTGGTCCTACTCGATTCAATCCGGATGAGCAGCGTCGATTTTTGGAGACTTATGAGGAGCGGGTGATTGCTTCATGCACCTTGGAGGAGGCAAGGGACAAGATGTACCTGGAGCAGTATTCGACAATCCTCACTGATATTTCAGATCGCTTTCATCCTGTTTTGGTCAAGATCTCCCCAGCTTTAGATGAAAGCAGCCAGCTACAATATTTGAAAAAAACCAAGGATCTTGGACTTGTGGCAAGCATCGTTTCGGATGACTGTCGCCATTCTCCCTTTGGTCTCATCATCCATACGGATCATCCATCTGGAATTTCACCAACAGACATGAGTCTCCAGTATCCAAATTTATTTGAAAAGAAAGAAGAGACTGCTAGTCCAGAAAAGAAACCATTTTGGAAACGTCTCTTTAGCTAAAGAAAAACCAATGGAAGGGAACATCTCCTTTTCATTGGTTTTTTAGTTTGCTTTTATTTTTAAAAGGTTCCCAATATTTCGAGCGCAGGAAATTAGATTCCTTTCAGCATGAGCGAGTGCATCTGCCACCTCACAAGGACCAGGTACGATAGAGAAGGCAGCTTCAATGTGATGACTAGGAAAAGCAGGCAAATCCTCCGCTAAGCTACCACAAATAGCTATCACTGGGATCTTCTCTGGTGTTCGTTTGGCCACCCCGACAGGTGCCTTCCCAGAAAGGGATTGGAGGTCCATCCTACCTTCCCCAACGACGACCAGATCAGCTTTTTGTACTTTGTGATCAAAGTCAATCAAATCGAGGCTTTTTTCAATTCCTGAGGAAATCTGACCTCCCGCAAAAGCAACCAAGCCAGCAGCCATGCCACCTCCAGCTCCGGCGCCAGGCATAGACAATATTCGTGCATCAGCAAGCTGGTAAAAACCCTGCATAGCCTGATCAACAGCTGGAAACAGAAGGGGATTCAATCCCTTTTGCCCACCAAAGATATAGGTCGCTCCTTGACTGCCACAGAGAGGATTGGTTACATCCGTTAAGACTTGGAGCTCGATGTCTTCTAAAGCTTTTGGAACCGCACTGGTATCTATTCTAGCCACACGACCGAGCGAAGCCCCTACAGGACGAAGCAGATGGCCTTGATCATCATAGAAGGCTACCCCAAGTCCAGCTGCCATCCCAATCCCACCATCATTCGTTGCAGAACCGCCAATTCCCACACAGATCGTTTTAACCCCTTGGTCAACCAATTGCAAAATAAGTTCACCAATTCCTCGTGTTTCCAGTTCAAGAGGATTTCGTTTTTCAGCTGGAATGGAGCCTAAACCGACAAGTGAAGCCATCTCAAAAAAAGCAATCTCATCTTTTTGATAGTAAGCCATTGAAACAGGCTGGCCAAATGGTCCGGTTACTTGCGTTTGGTACTCCGTTACATCCAGAACTCCAGCTAGGGTTTCCATGGTGCCTTCGCCACCATCCCCTATAGGAAGGAGGTCAAAAGTTGCATCTGGTAGAGCCTCTTGAAATCCATTTTTCAAGGCTTCTGCTACTTGTTTGGCGGATAAGGATTCTTTAAACGAATCCGGTGCTAGTAGGATATGCATGCTGTTTCCTTTCTATGCTGATCTAGAATTTCAAGAACAAGGCTTAAATCCCTCTTCTCAATACGATATGAGGCTCGCTCAGCAACGATTGGTTTGGCCATAAAGGCAATCCCGATACCGGCTGTTTCAATCATCGGAAGATCATTGGCACCATCACCCATCGCAATCGTCTGACTTCGTGGGACATGATTTTCTTTCGCCCACGTCAGGAGAGACTCTTTTTTCCTTTCAGGTGTGATTATCCCACCGAGGACTTCCCCTGTCAAACGGCCATCAGAAGCCTCTAAACGATTTGCTAGGACTAGATCAATTCCTAAAGACCTCGCAATAGGGTCGATGACTTCATGAAATCCCCCGGAAACAAGGCCAACCTTGTAACCTCTTTGATGCAGTTCCGTGATTAATGTTTCAGCACCCGGCGTGACTTCCATCTGTTCCAAAATTTTCGGAAAGATAGAGGTCTCTAATCCCTTCAATAAAGCAACACGCGCCTCTAAAGATGCTGCAAAATCCAGTTCGCCATTCATTGCTTGTGCTGTAATCTCTGCCACTTTTTCTCCCACGCCAGCTTCTTGAGCTAGTAGATCAATCCCTTCCTGTCGGACCAAGGTTCCATCTACATCCATAACGAGGAGACCTGTTACTTCTTTCATCGCTTTCCTTTCTTATTTCTCCCTTACTATACAAAAATAGGGTTTAAATTTCAAGTTTCAATGATGATTTAAAGATAAAAAAAATGACCTCCTAAAAGGTCATTTTTCTGTTATTAGAAGCGAATCTGCTCCCGGGTTTTTTCATATGAAGTAACAAAGCGATCAGTTACACCAGCTTCTACCATTTCCAAAGCATCTGAGATGACTTTGAAGGAAGCCGCATAGTCATATTCTCTTTCGAAAATATAAAGGGACTCATCAAAGGCTGCCTGTACATGATCATCAAATGAACGGTAACGGTTCGAGTATTGCAACAATTGTTCTGTCAATGTCGCATTTTGAACAATTCGATACGCCGCTTCTTCCAATTCATTCATATCATTGGTCAAGATTTCCAACAAACGATTGGTTGATTCGATGTTGATTTTATCCCCTTCCAACTCATCCATCAAAGCTTCTGTATTGTTACTTGCAGTGAAGAAAATTTCTAAGAATTCTTGAGGAATTCCTGGCAAGTTTCGTTTGTCCATATAGCGTTTAATGGCATGCAAACGGTTGGCATAGATGTTGACTTTTTGGCGAGCATTGGCATCGTCTTTTTCAATTTTTGAAAGGGAATCACTTAAGCCAATTTGCTCATCTTCGATTTCTTTCAATCGAGCTTGAATAGCTTCTAACTCTTCTTCTACGATAGAATAGGCCTTTTGTGTTTCAGATGAATCTTTCAAGGCATCTTCTACCACATTTTCTTGTGAAGATAGCTCAGCTTCCAACTCTTTTAACTGTTGGCTGAAGCTTTCATTCAAGACGAATGTTTTACCGAGACGTTCCACTTCTGCCGCAAGCTTACTATTGTTATCTTTAGCATGTTTCAAATAGCCAGGCAGTTGTTTCACTAACTTCTTCACAACTTTTTGTGATTCAATTTCACGGGTAAAGATGTGATACAAAGCATCGATTTCTTCTTGAATTTGTTCATTTTCGTAAATGGCATTGTCCAATTCAAGAGCGGATACATTTGCCATATTGTTCTTCAAGGAAGCATGCAACTGTTGGAAACGAGATTCAATATCTGTTTCAGTGAAGTGGTAGCCAGATTCCAAAAGCTTGCGGTAGCCACTTTCCAAATCCTCTAATTGGTCTGGAAGTTTTGCTTGAAGGGCAGTGACAATTTCTGGCACTCGCTCAACAATTTGTTTTAAGGCTACAATATGATTTTCAGCTGTATCAAGGATTTCAGCCGCTTCAACAGGGTCACCTGAAGAATTCAAGGTTACAAATTGTGAAAACTCAGATTGAATATTTCCAATTTGTTTTTCAATTTCAGGAAGGGCACTGCCATAACGCTCTGGGTCTGAAGTGACTTCTTTTTGAAGTTCTTCAAACATATCCAAGGCATGAACCACACGACCGCTATTCTTTTGTTCCTGCTCTTCCAGATCAGAAAGGGCTTTGCGAATCGCCTTGATATCTTCGTCGATCAATTGGATCTGACTTTCGATATTGTCAATGGCTTGTTTAGCCTTCATGAAACGGAAAGAATTGTTATAGCCTTCCGCTTCAAACAGATTGTTTTCAATATCAGCAAATGAATTTAAGGATAAATCTACCCATTTTTGATTCCATTCACGAAATGCAACTTGACTCTGACCAATCAAATGCATGTTTTTTACGGCCTCTACTTCATCGTTGACCGGAAGGTTGTATAACTTTTCTTTTCGTTCTTCCAGTGCTGCCAGTAAGGCTTCGTTTCGTTTTCTCAAAATGACTGCAACCACATATCCTACAATCAAGATAAGGGCGACAATAAAGATGAGAACAATTAGTCCACTAGACATATAAAAACTCCTTCATCGTATTACTTGAACGTAATCCTAGTAATTATACCATAAAATATCCATTAATGGGAAGCGTTCGGTGAATTTTATACATCGAGTGTACTATATTCAGCGTTTTCTTCGATAAATTCACGACGTGGTTCCACGCGGTCCCCCATCAACATATCAAAGATCTTATCTGCTTCCGCAGCATCGTCTACTGATACTCGTGCCATCAAGCGGTGTTCTGGATTCATGGTTGTTTCCCATAATTGGTGATCATCCATTTCTCCAAGACCTTTATAGCGTTGGATGGTTGGTTTTGAGCGACCTTCTGAATAACGTTCCAAAGCTGCAGCTAATTCAGCTTCTTGGTTGGCACCAGGTTGGATATATTCTTTGATTTCACTACCGACTTTGACCCCATAGATTGGTGGTTGCGCAATGTAAACATATCCCGCTTCCAAGACTGGTTTCATATAGCGATAGATCAAGGTCAACAGAAGGGTTCGGATATGAGCGCCATCGACATCGGCATCGGTCATGATCACTAATTTTTGATAACGCGCTTTTGTAACATCAAATTCGGCACCAAATCCAGTTCCCATAGCAGTAAATAAACTACGGATCTCTTCATTGGCTAGAATTTTGTCCATACTTGCTTTTTCAACGTTCAAGATCTTACCACGGATTGGTAAAATCGCTTGGAATTCCCGATTTCGACCAGATTTTGCAGATCCACCGGCTGAATCCCCTTCGACGATAAAGAGTTCTGTTTCTTGTGGATTATTTGAAGAACAATCTGCCAATTTACCAGGTAGGTTGGAAATCTCAAGCCCTGATTTCTTACGGGTCACCTCACGCGCTCGCTTAGCAGCCACGCGAGCTTTCGCTGCTAAAATCCCTTTTTCGACGATTTTCTTAGCAATTTGCGGATTTTCCAAAAGGAAATCAGAAAAGGCATCACTAAAGAGTCGATTGGTAATCTTAACAACTTCTGAATTTCCAAGTTTGGTCTTGGTTTGTCCTTCAAACTGTGGATTTGGATGTTTAACAGAGATCACTGCTGTTAGGCCTTCTCGAACATCTTCCCCAGTTAGATTGTCTTCGTTTTCTTTTAAGAGTTTATTTTTCTTAGCGTAATCATTGATCACACGAGTGAGAGCTGTACGGAAGCCCTGTTCATGCGTCCCACCTTCATGGGTATGAATGTTATTGGCAAAACTCATGACCGTCTCATGGTAGCCTGTGGTATATTGCATAGCTACTTCAACTGTAATATCATCCATTTCACCATCTGTGTAGATTGGTTTATCAAAGATGACATCTTTGTTTTCATTGATGTATTCGACGTAACTAGAGATCCCACCTTCGTAGTGGTAATGCTTTTCTTGCTCCAAGCCTTCTCGCTTATCCGTCAAAGAAATACGCAAGCCACGATTCAAAAAGGCTAACTCTTGAATCCGTTTATTTAATTTTTCAAAATCATACTCGGTGGTTTCCGTGAAGATTTCTGGGTCTGGAATAAAGTGGACGGTTGTCCCTGTCCGATCTGTCTCCCCGATGACTTTCAAATCATCCACAACGTGTCCACGTCGATACTCTTGGTAATGGATACTGCCATTTTTATAGACGCGAACATCGAGGGATGTGGAGAGGGCATTCACGACGGATGACCCTACCCCGTGAAGACCACCAGATACCTTGTAGCCGCCTCCGCCGAATTTTCCTCCTGCGTGAAGTACGGTAAAGACAGTTTCGACGGCAGGTCGACCTGTCTTTTCTTGGATATCCACTGGGATCCCACGACCATCATCGACAACCGTGATCGAATTATCTGCTTCAATGAAAACTTCAATATGGCTAGCAAAACCAGCTAAGGCTTCGTCAATCGAGTTATCTACGATTTCCCAGACCAGATGATGAAGACCTTCTTTTGAGGTAGAACCAATATACATCCCCGGACGCATCCGAACGGCTTCTAGTCCTTCCAAGACCTGAATCTGACTGGCATCATATTCTTGCGCTTGAATTTCTTGCTGTTTATCCTCTGTCATAATTTCCCTTTTCTATTCAAATATAAACTGGTGTAAGTGGGGCATGGTGTCAAATAAATAGGTTGAAAGCCCTGCAGCCTTCCCAGCTTCAATATCGATCGGACGATCTCCGATGACCAGACCGTCTTGAATGCCATATTTTTCCTTCAAAAAAAGCATAGAGGCTGGGTCTGGTTTTCGAGGAAAGCCCTCGTCTGCTGTTACAATCTCCGTAAAGTAGGGTGCAATGCCTGTCTGTTCAATAAGGGTCAAAACTTGGCGATCCCGATGAGATACCAAAAAATGGCGTCCTCCATGTGCTTGGATCTCTTCTAGTAACTCTTTTGCTCCCTCAAATAAGACCGGCTCTTGCAAGCCCAAGGCTTCTTTTTTCTTGTATTCCGTACGAAAATTGGAAATATGAGGGGCAAAGGTTTGAATTGCATCCTGTGTTGAGATTTTTAATGCTGCATAAACAGAATCATGATCGGCTTGGATGTGAAAGTCCTTCAATGTCGCTACAAAGGCATTTGTGGACGTTTCGTAATTATCCAATAGCGTCCCACCAAGATCCCATATAAAATCATGATAATTCATAGTCAATATTATACCACAAATGGACAAAAAAAATAAGCTAAAACCCTCATTTAGGGGGGATTTTAGCCATTTTTTACGGTCATTTCATTTTAAATCATAGAGAAGTCATTTCCCGTCATAGAATGTAAACTTTCACCAGAAAATATGGTGTCCAAAAGAGCTCTTTTAAGCATCTCCAAAGACATCTTGATAGAGCATTCCTTGACGAAGGCTTTGGGCATCTCCTCCAAATTGCTCTACCAAGGCATAAGCCAAGGCAAGCGCAGTTGAAGGACCACGACTGGTCAAGAGATTCCCGTCTTTCACCACTGTTTCTTTCTGATAGTGCCCATCTTGAATCTCTTCTTCAAAACCATCGTAACAGGTATAGTGTTTATCTTTTAAGAGGCCGGCACGTGCCAAGACAATTGGTGCTGCACAAATCGCAGAAATGATTTTTCCTTTTCTACTTTCTTCTTGAAGAGCTGCAATCAATTCCGGATTATCCCGCAAATTCGCAGCTCCTGGCATCCCACCTGGTAAGAAGATTCCATCATAATCTGACAGGTCCCCATTCCAGAGACGGTCGACTTCCACTGTGATCTGGTGAGAACCTGTGACCGTTTCTTCCATCCCAACGAGGTCACAGTCGATCCCAGCACGTCTCAAAACATCGACAATGGTCAAGGCTTCAATTTCTTCAAAACCGTTTGCTAAAATCGTTGCTACTTTTTTCATTTTCATTCCTTCTTTCTATCTATTGCGCCTTTTTAAGGACTACTTTTTTACGGATTGGAGGCCCTTCTTCTGGCTCTTTCTTTTTGCTACTATGATTATATATTGAAAGGACCAGACCAATACCAATCAGATTACTAATAATAGAGGACCCACCTTGTGAGATAAAGGGGAGGGGAATCCCCGTCAAAGGGAGAAGACCCGTTACTGCTCCAACATTTTCAAAAATATGAAAGACCAGCATCATAATAAATCCAATGGAAATATAGGTATAAAATTGGTTATTGGACTGGAGGGTAATTTTTAAAATGCGGTAAATCAGGGTCACATATAAAATCAACAGCACCAGAGCTCCAACAAAGCCAAAGTCTTCTGCTACTACTGTAAAAATCATATCACTTTCCCGTACGGGAACCAATAAATTGGAGACATTAAAGCCTTGCCCAAAGAGGCCACCACTTGCAATGGCTAGCTGTCCTTGCGCCTGCTGGTAGGTGGTGGTTTGTGCATAGTCAAAAGGATTTAACCAGGCTAAAATACGGTTCATCTGATAGGTTGGCATCCCTACTTGCTGGTGCAGAAAAGCTCGCCCCCCTTCTGAAAGAAAGAGGAAGAGAAAGCCTGCTAACCCACCTGCTAAAAGCAAGATGACCGGCAAGATAATTTTCCAGGAAACTCCTGAAACGAGCACTAAGCCCGCAAAAATGGCCAAGAATACTAAGGCCGTTCCCAAGTCCTGCTGGAGAGCCAATAAGGCAAAGACCGGAATCGTATAGATGGTCAACTCTAGAATCAAAAACCAATCTTGTCGTAATAATCGCTCACGCCCCTTATTTCTTTGCAAAAATCGGACAATAGAGCGTGACAGCATCAGGATGAAGGGGATCTTCATAAATTCTGAGGGCTGAAATAAGGTGATGTTCCCATAAGCCACCCAGTTTTTAGCTCCTGTTGAAGCTACCAAGTTGGGATTATAAAAAACAAGGGGAAGAACCATCAAGGCCAGGCCAAGCAGGTAAAGAAAGGGAGTGATTTTCCAAAGAAATTTCGTGCTAAAAATGGTCACAATCAGGCAAATGACGCATCCCACACCAATCCAGGCAAATTGCTGCCCTAAAAAAGGCCACACCATTTGGGGATAGTCATGAGAAACTGCTACATAAACAGATAAAATCCCAAGCATGAGAAGGGCGAAGACAATCCCAATGATCGAATAATCCAGGTGAATCGTCCAAAAATGATGTTTCTTCATTCACGTTCCTTTCTGTGAGAATCATCAAATCAATTAATAGAACAACATTTGTAGAATCAAGCTAGATCCTGCTACACAAAACCAAGCAATCAACCCTACTAGAAGGGGGGCTGCTCCTGCTGCACGGAACTGTTTCCAAGAAACCTTGCTTCCAATTCCGACCAAGGCCATGGCCATAAAGAGGTGAGAAAGGTCCTTAAGGTAAGGAAGAACCACTTTAGGTACCAAGCCGATAGATGAAAGAATAGAAGCCACAATAAACCAGATGATGAACCAAGGAATAATTTTCTTTAACATTCCTTTGTTTCTTCCTTGTTGCTTGCTACGATACCATTTTAAACCGATCAAGCCTAAACAAACTGGTACAATCATCAGGGCGCGTGTTAACTTAACAATGGTCGCCATTTCACCCGCCGCTTTATTATAAGAAAACGCTGCTGCTACAACTGATGACGTATCGTTAATGGCTGTTCCTGACCAGAGGCCAAATTGAAAATTAGACATATGCCATACATGCCCTAATACTGGAAAGATAAAGACAGCCAAAATGTTGAAGAAGAAGATAGTTGACATAGATAAGGCAATTTCCTCTTCGTCTGCTTCAATGATCGGAGCAGCTGCTGCGATAGCAGATCCACCACAAATAGCCGTTCCAAATCCAATTAAGGTCCGTAGGTGAGATTTCAGATGGAAGACTTTCCCAAAGATCATCGCTGCAAGAAAGGCAACTGTTATTGTTGGCAGACTAATCTTCAAAGAAGACAAGCCTGTAGAAGCAACCGTCGCAATCGGCAAGCTAAATCCCATGAAGATAATCGAATACTGCAATAATTTCTTACCAGACCAGTTCAGTCCTGGTCGTGAATTCTCTGGCAAATCTACTAATTCATTGAGGACAATTCCTAAAATCAAAGCAAAGACACTGGAGCCAATGATGGGAAAGAAAGTTCCCAATAACATGGCACAAAGAGCCAGTACAAATGCAATTGCAAGTCCAAATCCTTTATTTTTCATTCTCTCAATTCCTTTCAAAAAAGTCAGCTGCTTGCTCAACAAGCCACTCTCTCACTGTCGTGTGAAGGGGCAACACTTGCTGCAAACCATCTAAAATTTGTTTTCCATATCGTTTGGTCACCACCCGCTGATCCAATAAGAGGACCAACGATTCCTGGTCTTGAAAACGGCTGGTTCTCCCAATAGCCTGTTTGAGCCTTAAAATTGCGACTGGAAGGCTATAGTCATAAAAGGGATTTTTCCCCTGTTCTCTGAGTTGGGTATTCAGCTTTTGAACCATATAATCTTTGGGGTTATCAAAAGGAAGGCGCGTGATGATTTGAATCACTTCTTTTTGTTGGGAAAAATCGACTCCCTCCCAGAAGCTTCCTGTTCCCAATAAAATAGAGCTTTCTCCTCGGTCAAATCGTCGCTTAATATTAGCTGCATCGCCATTTCGATACTGGGCCAAATGAGGAAACTTCAATGCGTTTGACGTCTCCAGTAACAATTCTTTTGAGGTAAACAAAAGAAAAATTGGTTTTCTTAGAGGAAGGAGTTCATCGATGAGCTGACAAATCTCTCCTGCATACTCCACAGAAGATAAAGAAACGACATCTGGAAAATCTATCGGCACCAACAATTCCTGGTGTTGTTTGACTGTTATTGGCACCCGGTAGATTTGCTGCTCTTGGTATCCCAAAAGGGCAGGTAAATGCACCTTTTTACTGATCGCGATCGTCGCTGATACAAAGAGCACGGGCACTTCTTCAGGCACAAACTCCTTAAAGGATAGCAAGTCCTCAACTCCTCCATGGAGACGAAGAATCTGGTGGCTTTCGACCACTTCCTTGTCCAACCAAAAGGTTTGGTAGCGCTCATCAAACAATTCTCTTAGATTCTCTAATGATTCATTTTTTAATTCCGATACATCCTGTCGAATTTTTGCCACTGTTTGATCAGATAAGATCGCTGGTTTTCCTTGTACAACTTCCTTAGAGCAGGCATTTAACTCAAATTGAATACTCTCCAGCAAACGCCTTTGCAGAAGATCTTTTTCCTCTTCGATGGCATGTTGTAAGCCTAGAAGAAGAGATTGCAAGGTTTCTTCTCTCTGTGAAAACTGTTCTAAAGCAAAGAAGAGTTTTTGCGCTTCATCCACGACCAGAACAGATTCTTGAAGTAGACTCTTATCATCCTCTAGACGGGTTAACAGATAGGCATGATTGGTCAGAATTACCCGGCTGGTTTTCACTTTTTCCTGGCCGAGGCGCCAAAAATCTTCCTGATAAAAAAGCGAACGCTTCGACAATTGGCCATCGTGGCAAATGTCAGCTACAAAATGAAGATGACGATAGAGTTGGCCAATTTCACTGAGCTCTCCCGTTTCTGTCATCGTCAGCCAAACCAACAGTTGCATTTTAAAGCGTCGAATCATCCCATTATCTGACTCACTCTGTAAGGCCTCATAAAATTTATCGAGTTGGATGTAATCCTTGGGACTTTTCAGGCTATGAAAGGGAATTTGGAAAAGATCTTGGATGGTCTTTCCTTCCTTCTTCATAATTTGATCCTGAAGAATTTTAGTTGGAACACTGACAAGAATGCGCTTGGAAGTTTTCGCCAAAAGCGTTAATAGATAGGCGTAGGTCTTCCCAATACCCGTTGGCGCTTCAATAAAACTCGGAAGTGGCTGTTGCAAACTATCCTCGATATAAGCAACAAATTCTCTCTGCTCCGGATAAGCCTCCATTCCCAACAGCTGCATATTGAGTTCAAACTGTTCAGACAAATGACGACTTTCTAAAAACTGTTGTGGCTTTCGCAGATAGAGACCATGAACTTCTACTAAATGAGCTGGTAAAAAAAGGCTACTGTCTTCAAGCGCATCTTCTATTAAGAGTCGCGATTCATAAATCAAACAATCTGCCATCGAAAGAAGTTTTTCGATCAATCCTCTTGGTAAGCTCGCAATTTTCTCTCTCAATTTCAACAGCAGCTGGGCTGTTGCCATAGCATCCGCTAAAGCGGAGTGAGCATGGTGCAACTCAATTTCCAGTTCAGCTGCAAGCGCTCCTAAATTGTAGCGTTCTAAAGTCGGATAGAAAATTTGAGACAATTCAACCGTATCAATCCGAGGAGTCGTTAGCTCAAATCCTTCCCAAAAGAGGGCTTCTGCTAATAAATTCGCATCAAATTTGACATTATGGGCCACAAAGACGGCATCTTCTATTAATTCAAAAATTTCTTTTGCCACTTGTGCAAACTCTGGAGCTTTTTTCAAGCGAGCATCTGTCAGGCCAGTCAATTGTTTGATATGCTCATCCAATCGTTCGTGGGGATTCACATCCGTCTCATAGGATTGCGTAATCCTCCCATCTTCGATGATGACAATCCCAACCTGAATGATCTTAGCATTGCTTCCAGCACTGGTCGCTTCCAGATCCACAATGGCATATTTCCGTTTCTGTCTTGTCATAATACTTAAAATTATATCACGTTTGAGCAAGCTCTGCAGATTTTTTTCTCCTTTCATGCTGACTTCAATCCTGTTATTTTCCTCGCAATTTGATACACTATTCTAGAAAGGAGTCCTTATGAAAATCTATCGTACTGTTAATCCTGTAGCTTATGAAAACACCTACTACCTTGAAAATGACCACTCCCTCATTCTTATCGATCCAGGTAGCGACTGGGCGACTATTCAAAAACAATTGGATCGCATCGGAAAACCCATCGTAGCAATTCTTTTAACTCATACGCATTACGATCACATTATGAGTCTTGAGAAGGTTCGTCAGACCTATCATTTCCCACCTGTTTATGTCCATTCAGCAGAAGCCAGTTGGTTGTCTTCTCCTGTCGATAATTTATCTGGTTTGGATCGTCATGCGGATTTAGAAGATATTGTATGCAAGGAGGCCGACTTCCTTTATGACATTCGCTCCGATTACCAAATAGCTGATTTCCACTTTTATGTTCTGGAGACACCAGGCCACTCTGCAGGAGGAGTCTCTATCGTCTTTCCTGAGGATCACCTGGTTCTATCCGGTGATGCCCTTTTTCGCGAAACCATTGGACGGACCGATCTTCCGACAGGGAACGCGACACAGTTACTTAGCAGTATCAGAGAAGAACTCTTTACCCTTCCATCTTCCTACACTGTCTATCCCGGGCATGGCCCTGAGACTTCTATTGGCCACGAGAAGATGTTCAATCCTTTCTTTAGATAATCCTAAAGAATCCTTATCATCCTTCCTGTCCTCATCAAAGTAAACAAAAAAAGCAAGTATGAACTTGCTTTTTTATTATATCTTAAGAAAACGTCTCATGGAGATTGAAGAACCAATCGCTCCAATCAAAATCCCTAATCCAAAGAGGCCACCGACCATGATCGGTACCAATAGATGAGGACTATAGAGATACAAGTTTTGGTCTGCCAAGTTATTGTTCATTGACGTATAGACAACATTATACACATAGAAGACCAAAGCTGAAGGAACTAAGGCTCCCAAGAGACCGATCCAAGCACCTTCTAAAAGGAATGGTGCACGAATATAGCCATTTTTTGCTCCTACCAGTCGCATAATCTTAATCTCACGACTACGTGAAATAATGGTAATCCGAATGGTATTTGAAATCAAGAAGACTGCGATAAAGATCAATAAAGCTACACCAATCAAGCCCCAGTTTCGGATGAAGGTTCCAAGAGCAAACAAGCGTTGGGTATCGACCCCACCATCTTTAACCTCAGAAACTCCTTCAATTTTTTTGGCATCAGCCGAAACTTGCTTTACATATTTAGGAGCTGTTGTCTCTACATAATAAGCATCATAGAGAGGATTGGCATCTCCATCAAAAATCTTCCAGTTGTTCCCAGCTGTTTTGATCAGTTTATCATACTGTTCTTCCTTGCTAGAAAAATCAACCTTGTCGACATGCTTCATGGCTGTCAGAGCATCGTAGACCTTATGGTAATTTTCATTGGTCACGGTTTGACCGTCTTTTTCAATCTGCTCGCTCTGATCTTGAATATCCTTGCGCATGTATACTACAACCCGCACACTGTTTTGAATATCATCTGAAAGCTTGATGGTATTGGCAATAACTGAGGCGAAAATAGCAACCAAGCTAAGGGTAATCATAACCGAGCTGACCGCTGCAATCGTCATCCAACCATTTCGTTTCAAGCTTTTAAGCGATTCGATTAAGTGTCGGAAAAATCTTCTAATCATCGTATCCGTACTCTCCTTCCGCTTCATCACGCACTACACGACCATTTTCAATCGCAATGACACGGTGACGTAAAGTATTTACAATCTGGCTATTGTGGGTCGCCATCAATACTGTGGTTCCTTGCAGATTAATCCGCTCCAAAAGATTCATGATTTCCCATGAATTATCTGGGTCCAAGTTCCCCGTTGGCTCATCCGCAATCAAGACTTTCGGATTATTGACGATCGCACGAGCAATCGCAATCCGTTGTTGCTCTCCCCCTGACAATTCATTCGGGAATGAGCGGACCTTGTGTTTCAATCCGACAAGATCCAAAACTTCCATCACACGCTTTTTAATATTGCGACGGCGCTCACCGATAACTTGCATAGCGTAGGCAATATTTTCATAAACGGTTTTCTTTGGAAGCAATTTATAATCTTGGAAGACCACTCCCACATTGCGTCGCAACATAGGAATATCGCGTTTTTTGATTTTATCCAAATCAAAATCAGCTACTTTCAAACTTCCTTTATCGTGTTTGACTTCACGGTATAAAAGTCGAATAAAGGTCGACTTCCCTGCACCAGAAGGTCCTACGATGTAGGCAAATTCTCCTGGTTCAATTTGGACAGAGACCCCGCGAAGGGCCGTCGTCCCGTTGTCATACTTTTTGACAACATCTTTCATTTCAATCATTGACATGTAATGAAATTCCTTTCATTCTTTTCTGGTTGATTCCCTCAAGGTTATTGGAGACGCCATTTAAGGTAGGCATCGATAAAGCCATCGATATCTCCATCCATCACCTTGTCCACCTGCGCTACTTCGTAGTTGGTCCGGTGATCCTTAACCATGGTGTAAGGGGTAAAAACATAGGAGCGGATTTGACTTCCCCAGGTGATTTCTTTTTTATCCCCTTTTAGAGAATCCACTTCTGCTGCTTTTTTCTCTTGCTCTAATTGGTAGAGTTTAGCTTGCAACATCTTCATCGCACGATCACGGTTCCCGTATTGGGTCCGATCCACGGTGGACGCCACTACAATCCCTGTCGGAATGTGGGTCAAGCGCACCCCTGTAGAAACCTTGTTGACGTTTTGTCCACCAGCTCCACCAGAGCGGAAGGTGTCCATCTTGATATCATCATCACGAACTTCGACTTCGATGGTATCGTCTAATTCGGGCATGACCTCAACAGATGTAAAGGAGGTATGACGACGTTTAGCGGAGTCAAATGGAGAGATCCGAACCAAACGGTGTACCCCCATTTCAGATTTCAGAAGACCGTATGCATGTGGCCCTTCAAAGGATAGGGTCACCGACTTGATTCCAGCCTCATCTCCAGCCTGATAGTCCAAGACTTCAACCTTGAAGCCATGAGCATTCCCAAAACGAGTATACATCCGAAGAAGCATGTCGCCCCAGTCCTGAGCCTCTGTTCCTCCTGAACCTGGGTGGATTTCTAGGATGGCATTATTATTGTCATAAGGTTCAGACAATAGCAAGGTCATCTCATAGCTGGTCATACGTTTATCCAGCTCCTCCAACTTCTCGATCAATTCTTCCTTGACCGAATCGTCTTCTGCCAAAAAGTCCAGTAAGATTTCTGACTCATCAAAGAGATCCACCATTTGATGGAAATTTTCATAGGTCTGCTTGAGTTCATTTAATTCTTGAGATGTCTTTTGCGCAGCAATATTATCATCCCAAAAATCAGGTTCTGTCATTTTATTTTCTAAAATGGCAATTTCTTCTTCCAATGCCTCTAAGTCAAAGAGACCCCCTGAAAGAAGCTAATTTTTCACGATTTGCGTCAATTTTTTGACGAATTTCTGAAATGTCCATAAGTACCTCTTTCTATGTATCTAGTCTATTATATCATAACCTTCACTATTTGCCCACCTTCCAATATTGGATCTGCTGGTTGACTACTGCCAAGCCAGCTAATTTTCAACATTTTTCCATTCATTTGTAACCTAATTGTTAGAAAAAAAGATCCTCTTATGCTAGACTGGTAGCATGACAATAGTAGCTTTTATGTCCGATTTACATATTGATTCGAACAACTTCGGTAAAGAAGAATTAGAGACCCTGATCACTCTTTTCAAGGACAAAAAAATTCAACATCTCCATATTGCAGGAGATATTGCCAACGGCTTTAAAAAGACCTCACAGGAATTTTTAGACCAACTTCAATATCACCTTCCTGTGACCTTTAGCTTGGGAAATCATGATATGCTGGGCCTGTCAGAAAACGCCATAAGACCTTTTGAATTTCAAAAAATTCCCTTCTCCAATCATACGCTTCTTGCTTTTTCGGGCTGGTATGACTACAGCTTTGTTCCTACTATCTCTCCCCAAAAACATCTCCAAACAAAGAATCTGTTTTGGTTTGACAGACGTCTCCAACGAATGGGATCTGATCCAGCCATTACCCAACGTCTGTTGCAAGAGCTCGAAACAGAACTCATGCAAGTGGATCAACCCCTGATCATCGCCATGCACTTTGTGCCTCATAGTCAGTTTCTCCTGCGCCACCCTTATTTTGAACGCTTTAATGCTTTTCTAGGAAGTCAAGCCTTCCATGAGCTTTTTCGGCAATTCCCTGTCAAAGATGTCATATTTGGACACAGCCACCACAGAATTTCAGATAGGAAAATCGACAATATCACCTATCATGCCAGACCTTTAGGCTATGTCCGAGAATGGGAGCTTTGCAAACAATTTTTCGAAGCTTTTCCTGAATATGATTTTCCAAAACGATACGATCCCTACAAACGCTATCGCAGAATCAAAGACCTCCCCGAATTTAAAGCATACAAGAAAAAACAGCTCGCTCATGAATTTTCTCAAGCCATGACGATCCTTGAACTATAAAAAAATTGGTCCCTCTGGGACCAATTTTTTTACTCTTCTGTATCTAAGAGATTTTTTGCAACGATTGCAGCCAAAACACCACCGACAATTGGAGCCAAGATAAAGATCCAAATTTGTTGAAGGGCTGCACCACCAACAAAGAGGGCAGGTGCCAAGCTACGAGCTGGGTTAACAGAAAGTCCTGTAATGTTCAAACCAACAAGAATAATCAAAGTCAAGCTCAAACCGATCACAAGACCAGCGATCTTGTCATTACCTTTGGTAGCTGATGTCACTGTCATGATGACCAAAATAAAGATAAAGGAAGCAATTACTTCAAACAAGAATCCGCCAAATGGAGTCACCCCCTTCGCTAGGGCATTTTCACCAAGACTAGCTGTTGACATACCTGAATTTGACAAGAGGAAGAGTACCGTTGCAGATGCGAGAACCGCACCCACTACTTGCGCTGCAATATAATTAACCAAGTCTTTAGATGACAAGCGTTTGTTCACAAACATGGCAATCGAAACAGCCGGGTTCAAGTGGGCACCAGAAACAGTCCCAATTGAGTAAGCAGCTGCAACAATAGATAAACCGAATGCCAAGGCAATTCCTAAATGTCCCAGACCTTCTGTTCCATTTCCAAAAACGACTGCGCCAGTCCCGATAAAGACAAGCATAAATGTGCCGATTACTTCAGCAAAAAACTTTTTCATAACTAAGTTTCCTTTCTTCAAACTGTTGACTAGTTTATCAAAAATCCACACGTACCTCAAGAAATATGCCCAGTCTATTTTGCCCGAAAAAAAAGCCATCCAAAGATGACTTTTTTATGTTTAAATGGCGTTTTTATCTTTTCCAAGTGCACGTTGAACGGCTTTAACAATCTCAACGAGAACAACAATCAAGAGCGAACCAATCATAACTGCTAACCATTGTGTCAAACTCAAATGAGAGACATGGAAGAGTTTGTTAAATCCAGGGACAATGATGGTCGCCATCAAGAGAACAAAGGCAACTGGAATCGACCAGTTAAAGGTCTTGTTCTTGAAGAGTCCCACTTTAAAGATCGATTGGTAAACAGACTTAACGTTAAAGGCATGGAGCAATTGGATCAATCCAAGAGTCGCAAAGGCCATGGTTAAAGCATCTGCATGGATTTCTGCACGGGTAGAGTGTTCAGGAGAAATCAAGGCCCAACCATAAACACCAAGAACCAGCATGGTTTGGAAGATACCTTGATAAAGAATAGCTCCGAAGACCCCACCGTCAAAGAAGTTCGATTTACGTCCACGAGGTTTGTGGGTCATGACACCTGGCTCAGCTGGTTCCACACCAAGAGCGATGGCTGGAAGAGTATCGGTAACCAGGTTAATCCAGAGAAGATGTACTGGTTGAAGAACATCCCATCCAAAGAGGGTTGCAAAGAAAATGGTGAAGACCTCAGCCATATTGGCAGACAAGAGGTATTGGATAGATTTTTGGATATTTGAGAAGACCTTACGTCCTTCTTCTACCGCTACGATAATGGTTGCAAAGTTATCATCTGCAAGGACCATGTCTGAAGCTCCCTTAGAAACTTCTGTACCTGTAATCCCCATACCGATACCGATATCAGCTGTCTTAAGTGATGGTGCATCGTTGACCCCATCCCCTGTCATGGCAACAACTTTTCCTTCATTTTGCCAAGCTTTCACGATCCGAACCTTGTGTTCAGGTGATACACGCGCATAGACAGAATATTGCTTGAAGACTTTTTGGAATTCTTCGTCAGAGAGTTCATTCAACTCAGCCCCTGTGAAGACATGGTCTTCTGTATCATTTGGATCGATGATTCCCAGACGTTTGGCAATAGCTTCTGCTGTATCTTGGTGGTCACCCGTGATCATGATCGGACGGATACCCGCTTCCTTAGCGACACGAACAGCTTCTGCAGCTTCTGGACGCTCAGGGTCAATCATGCCGACCAAACCAGAGAAGATCAGGTCAGACTCAACAATTTCAGATTCCAATGTTGGAATTTCATTGCTTGTCTTATAAGCCATCATCAAGACACGAAGGGCTTGTTTGGCCAAGTCTTTATTGGTTACAAGGATAGCTTTCTTGTCTTCTTCTGTGATAGGGCGAACTTCTCCATTGACTTCAATACGCGTCACACGTTTGAGCAATTGGTCAGGAGCTCCCTTAACAGCGATAAAGTATGAACCATCTGCTTCCTTGTGGATGGTAGACATGAGCTTACGATCTGAGTCAAATGGCAATTCCGCCACACGTGGCTCACCCTTCAAGACTTCACGAACATCAAAGTTGTGGTCCAAACCAAACTGGACCAAAGCAGTCTCTGTTGGGTCCCCGATCAATTTGCCAGATGGATCCACCTTGGTATCATTGGCAAAGTTCATAATGCGAAGCGTATTGTTGCTTGCTCCAATTTCTGTTGCTGCACTTTGCAATTGACCATTTGTATAGACTTTTTCAACCGTCATTTGGTTCATGGTCAAAGTACCTGTTTTATCAGATGCGATGATTTCTGTTGAACCAAGTGTTTCAACTGCTGGTAATTTACGAACAATCGAATTACGTTTGGCAAGGGTTGTTGTTCCCAAAGAGAGAACGATGGTTACAATAGCAGGGAGTCCTTCTGGAATCGCAGCAACCGCAAGAGCAACCGCAACCATCAAGCCTTCCAACGGATGTTCACCACGAACGAATACACCAACTAAGAAAGTGATAATCGCAATCACAACGATTAAGTAAGTCAAGGCTTTAGATAATTGTTCCAAGCTTTGCTTCAATGGTGTTTCTGTCTCATCGGCATTTGCCAACATATCCGCAATCTTACCAACTTCAGTATACATACCAGTGTTTGTTACGACACCAATACCACGACCATAAGTTACATTTGAGTTTTGGTAACCCATATTGACACGGTCTCCGATACCAGCATCTGCCTCAACAAGGCCAGTCACATCTTTTTCAACTGGAACCGATTCCCCTGTAAGAGCTGCTTCTTCGATCTTAAGAGAAGCTGCTTCCAACAAGCGCATATCAGCAGGAACCACATCTCCAGCTTCCAGAAGAACGATATCCCCTGGGACCAATTCTTTGGAATCAATTTCAATCACGTGACCATCACGGCGGACACGCGCTAATGGACTAGACATGTTTTTCAGTGCTTCGATAGCTGCTTCGGCTTGTCCTTCTTGGTAGACACCAAAAGCTGCGTTCAAAACAACAACGGCTAAGATGATCATGGCATCTGTAAGGCCGTCCATTCCTTCTGTGATCACAGAGAGAGCTGCGGCGATCAACAAGATGATGATCATCAAATCTTTAAACTGATCGATAAACTTAGACAAGAGGCTACGTTTTTCACCTTCGTCCAGTTCATTATGACCATAAGTCGCTAAACGTTCTTGAGCTTGAGCAGTTGACAAGCCTTCAATTGAAGAGTCCAATTCCTTTAGAACTTCTTCTTTGCTCTGTGTATAAAACAAAGCTTTATTTTGTTCTTTTGACAAAATAGTTTCCTCCTTATAGCTTTCTACTAGGTCTCTTTTGCACAAAAAAGAGACCTGTTTTAAAAAACAAGTCTCGCCGTTTAATATAGTGCCGGAAATAATTTCGTAATGACGACACTATCGCGGAAAACCGCCAGCTACTCCCTTGAGTGGTTTTATTATACCATTTTTGTAGAATAAAGCAAGCGGGATCTCTAATAATTTAATGAGGTCTATTCTTCCCATTCAACCAGTAATTGATAATTGGCAAATTCCTGTTCTCCATCGAGAGTTAACAAGCGATAAGAGACTTGCAAATGCCCATCCTCTAATTGAAAGAGATCTGTTGTAATCAAAAATTGCTGAATACCCATCGGAGTTGGGATGATTGCCCCACCATCTTCATTTTTGTAGAAACGCATGATGGATTTTGGACTTGAGAATCGTGTCATGACCAATTCATCGTTGGAAAATTTCAAAGCAACTTTTTCATCTTCTTCATTGGTATACAAGAGATATTGAAAACCTGCTTTTTCCTTCCATTCACCTTGATAGTACTGATCAACGATTTCCATTTCTTCTCCAAATCGAATGGTATTTTGAATGCGAATCTGCATCTTTGTCTCCTTCTCTTCTTTTCTTGCCTTACTATTCTATCAAATTTTACGCATTTTGACTGCCCCTATTAGCCTCTAGATCGCAAAATAGGCTTTTTTTTGCTATAATAGACCCATGAATGAAAAAGTCTTTCGCGATCCCGTGCATGATTACGTTCATGTGGATCATCCCATCATTTATCAATTAATTAATAGTAAAGAATTTCAACGACTACGCCGCATCAAACAACTGGGGACATCTGGTTTTACCTTCCACGGTGGGGAGCATAGTCGTTTTTCTCACTGTCTTGGCGCCTATGAAATTTCAAGACGTATTCTGTCTATTTTTGAGGAAAAGTATGCAGAGCAATGGAATTCTGATGAAAACTTACTGACCATGACAGCCGCTCTTCTTCATGACATTGGACATGGTGCCTATTCTCATACCTTCGAAGGACTCTTTGGAACCGATCATGAAAAGATGACCCAGCTGATCATCACCAGTCCAGAGACGGAGGTCAATCAAATCCTCTTACAGGTAGCACCTGATTTCCCAAACCGTGTAGCCAGCGTCATTGATCATACCTATCCCAATAAACAAGTGGTGCAATTGATTTCTAGTCAAATTGATGTGGACCGGATGGATTATTTACTGCGGGATGCCTATTTTACGGGTGCTTCCTATGGAAAATTTGACTTGACCCGTATTTTGCGTGTCATTCGACCGATTGAAAATGGTATTGCCTTCCAACAAAATGGCATGCACGCTGTCGAGGATTACGTGGTCAGCCGTTACCAAATGTATATGCAGGTCTACTTCCACCCGGCTACTCGTGCCATGGAAGTCCTCCTTCAAAATCTACTCAAACGCGCTAGAACCATTTATCCAGATCAGAAAGAGTATTTTCAACTGACTTCACCTCGCTTGATTCCATTTTTTGAAGAAGAGGTCACCATTCAAGACTACCTAAATCTAGATGACGGTGTGATGAATACCTATTTCCAAGTCTGGATGGATAGCCCGGATACCATCCTGTCTGATCTTGCTCAGCGCTATATTAATCGGAAAGTCTTCAAATCGATTCTATTTACAGAAGATAAGCGAAAAGACTTAGCAATCCTTGAAAAACTGATTAAAGAGGTTGGCTTTAATCCAACCTACTACACAGCTATTCATCAAAATTTTGACCTGCCTTACGATATTTATCGACCAGAGCTTGAAAAACCACGGACCCAGATCGAGATGATCCGAAAAGATGGGAGTCTCGCTGAATTGTCTCAGTTGTCTCCACTCGTCGCTGCTTTAGCAGGAACTCGCTATGGGGACAACCGCTTCTATTTCCCAAAAGAAATGCTGGAGGTTAATGGACTTTTCAGTAAGCAAGTAGAGGAATTCACTTCCTATATCACCAATGATTATTTTACAGGAGAGACGGATGTCCATTAAATTAGTTGCGATCGATATCGACGGTACACTTCTCAATTCAAAAAAAGAGATCACACCTTCTGTATTTGAAGCCATTCAAGACGCTAAAGCCGCAGACGTTAAAATCGTGATCACAACCGGTCGTCCTATTGCAGGGGTCTCAAAACTTTTAAAAGGACTCCATTTGATGGATCCTGGAGACTATGTCATTACCTTTAATGGCGGTCTGGTGCAAGAAACTGCTACTGGAAAAGAACTCATCAAAGACCTTTTAGATTATGAGGACTATCTCGATATCGAGTCTCTTGCTAACAAACTCCAAATCCACTCTCATGCTATTACTAAAGACGGCATCTATACCAGCAATCGCGATATCGGACGCTACACCATTCATGAATCTCAACTGGTCAATATGCCCCTTTATTACCGGACGCCTGAAGAAGTTCGTGAGAAAGAATTTGTCAAGGCCATGTATATCGATGAACCAGACATTCTAGATGCTGCGATTGCAAAAATTCCTAAAGAATTCAAGGACCGCTTCACTATGGTCAAATCAGCCCCTTTTTATTTAGAAATTCTAGGGAAAACAACCAATAAGGGATCAGCTGTTCTTCATCTAGCTGAACGACTTGGAATCCAGCAAGAAGAAACCATGGCCATCGGAGATGAGGAAAATGACCGTTCCATGCTAGAAGTCGTGGGACATGCCGTCGTTATGGAGAATGGCAATCCAGCTCTTAAAAAAATTGCTACAACTATTACCAAATCAAATGATGAATCTGGCGTTGCATATGCCATTAGAAAGTGGGTATTATAAGAAATGTACCATTACCAGCTAGGAATTTCTGCTAGTGAGCATGATGACTTTGTTATTCAGAGTGATCAAACCAATCTCTTACAAAGCAGCTCATGGGCAAAAATCAAAGATAATTGGGGAAATGAACGGGTTGGTTTTTATCAAGAAGACCAATTAGTCGCTGTTGCAAACATCTTGATTCAACCCCTGCCACTTGGCTTTTCCATGCTCTACATTCCTCGAGGCCCCATCATGGATTACCAAAACAAGGAGCTGGTTTCATATGTGATCCAGTCCCTTAAAAAGATAGCCAAACAATACAAGGCCTTATTTGTGAAATTTGATCCAAGTCTTTTTTTGAGTAAACACTTGATTGGACAAGAACAGACGGAAACTCCTGCTGTGCAAGCAGTGATCGATACCCTAACAACAGAAGGAGTTGAATGGACTGGCCGAACCAGTGATATGGCAGAAAATATCCAACCACGCTTTCAAGCGAATATCCACAAAGAGTTTTTCACTGAGCAAGATCTTTCAAAATCTACTCGACAAGCCATCCGAACAGCTCGAAACAAAGGGATCCAAGTCCAATTTGGTGGGACTGAATTGTTAGAGGACTTTGCTTCTCTCATGAAAAAGACTGAAGCTCGTAAAAGCATTCATTTACGTGGAAAAGACTACTACGAAAAACTACTCACAACCTACCAAGGACAATCCTACATTACTTTGTCTACGCTAGATCTCGAGAAACGGAAAACCTCCCTTACAAAAGATCTTGAAAAAAATAAGGCAGAGGCTGAAAAATTCACAGAAAAAACAAAGCCTGGCAAGGTTGAGAATAACCAAAAAGAAAAAGAGCGGATAGAGGAAGAACTGCAATTTCTTGAACAGCATCTCCAAGCAGGTAGACAGGTCGTTCCTTTATCTGGGACCTTAACCCTTGAATTCGGTGGGACGTCTGAAAATGTTTATGCAGGGATGGATGAAGAATTCCGCCGTTACCAACCTGCTATCCTCACTTGGTATGAAACTGCCCAACACGCTTTCGACCGTGGTGCTTCTTGGCAGAATATGGGGGGCATTGAAAATTCACTTGATGGTGGTCTCTATCATTTCAAATCTAAATTTAATCCTGTCATTGAAGAATTTGTTGGGGAATTCAACCTCCCAACCAGTCCACTTTATCCACTTGTAAACAAAGTCTACAAGATCCGGAAAAAATTAAGGAGTAAATAAGTTACATGACTCTTACGACAATTTCAAAAGAAGAATTTACCTCATTTGCAAATACTGTCTCCCATCGCTCTTTTATCCAGTCTGCTGAAATGGCAGATCTGCTTGAAAAGCGAGGAAACACGGTCCAATTTATCGCTTGGAAACAAGAAGACCAAGTCCAAGTGGCAGCAATCTTGTACAGTCTTCCTATGACAGGTGGTCTCCATATGGAAATCAATTCTGGCCCCCTTTACCAAGAGAAGGCTATGCTAGAACCCTTCTATGCAGCCTTAAAAGACTATGCGAAAGAAAATGGGGCTATAGAACTCGTTATCAAGCCCTATGATACCTATCAAACCTTTGACAGTGACGGCAATCCAACCAGTGAAGAGCAAACTCATTTTATGGATACCCTTAAAAACTTGGGCTATCAGCATGATGGTTTAACAACAGGTTATCCAGGTGGAGAAGGTGATTGGCATTATGTGAAAGATATGGAGGGCATCACCGAAAAAAATCTTCTCAAGAGCTTCAGTAAAAAAGGAAAGCCACTTGTCAAGAAAGCCAAATCTTTCGGTATTGAACTGAAACGATTAAACCGAGATGAACTGCAACTCTTTAAGGATATTACTTCCTCTACCAGTGACCGTCGCGACTATCAGGATAAGACCTTGGATTATTACCAAACCTTCTATGACAGTTTTGGCGACAAAGCAGATTTCATGATCGCAACACTGAACTTCCACCATTACTACACGAATCTTGAAAAAGACCAAGGAAAACTAGCACAGAAGATTGAAAAATTACAGAAAGATCTTGAAGTCAACCCCAATTCAGAGAAAAAACAAAATCAACTTCGTGAATTCTCTAGCCAGTTTGATACCTTTGAGGTGAGAAAGAAGGAAGCGAAAGAATATATAGAAAAATATGGAGATCAAGACGTCATTCTTGCAGGAAGCCTCTTCGTCTATATGCCACAAGAATCCACCTATTTATTCAGTGGCTCTTATACAGAATTTAATAAGTTCTATGCTCCTGCTGTTCTCCAAGAATATATGATGCTTGAAACCATCAAACGTGGTATCCCAAGATATAACTTCCTTGGTATTCAAGGAATCTTTGACGGGTCCGACGGTGTTCTTCGTTTCAAACAAAACTTCAACGGCTACATCGTACGTAAGATGGGGACCTTCCGTTATTACCCAAATCCTCTGAAATACAAACTGATTTCTCTCATTAAGAAACTATTAGGACGTTCCTAACTCAAAAGACCAGCTTTGAAGCTGGTCTTTTCTACTATAAAAAAGACAAAAAAGACGAGAAATCTCTCGCCTTTTAGATGTTATTATTTAACGAAGTCAAGCAATGCCAAGAAGCTTTCTGGATCAAGTGATGCACCACCCACAAGAGCTCCGTCAACGTCTGGACAAGCCATGTATTCAGCAACGTTTTCAGGTTTAACTGAACCACCGTATTGAACACGTACTTTATCAGCCACTTCTTGACCAAAGTCAGCAGCTACAACGTCACGAACAACTTTACACATTTTTTGTGCGTCATCTTGTGAAGCTGATTTACCAGTACCGATCGCCCAGATTGGTTCGTATGCGATAACTGTTGAAGCGACTTGTTCTGCAGTCAATCCAGCAAGAGCAGCTGAAACTTGAGCTCCTACGAATTCTGCTGCTTTACCAGCTTCGTAAGTTTCAAGGCTTTCACCACAACAGATGATTGGAAGCATACCATTCGCAAAGATTGCTTTTGCTTTTTTGTTAATGTCTTCATCAGTTTCATGGAAGTAGTCACGACGTTCTGAGTGTCCGATAACAACGTAGTCAGTACCGATTTCTTTAAAAACTTGTGGGCTAGTTTCACCAGTGAAGGCACCAGCATTTTCAAAGTAAGTGTTTTGGGCAGCAACTTTAAGGTTTGAACCTTTAGCAGCAGCAAGAACAGTTGTCAAGTCAACTGCAGGAGCTGCGATACCAGCTTCAACAAGGTCAGCTGAAGGAAGTTTTGATGCTACAGCTTCAACGAATGCTTTTGCTTCTTCTGGATTTTTGTTCATTTTCCAGTTACCAGCGATAAATGGTTTACGTGACATTTCACATACCTCTTTTTTCTAATTTTATACTATCTATTTTACCATAATTTTCGTCATAATGAAAGGTTGCACAAGCTCATTTTAATTTTTACCAAAATAAAAACCCCGTCTTCACGGGGTTTTCTGTCTGTCTATATAATTGTTAATCTGGGAACTAGATCGAATTAAGCTTCGATTTCAGTAACCATACCTGAACCAACAGTACGTCCACCTTCACGGATTGAGAATGTAGTACCTTGTTCAACGGCGATTGGGTGGATCAACTCAACGTCGATAGTCACGTTATCACCAGGCATTACCATTTCAGTTCCAGCTGGAAGTTCGATAGATCCAGTTACGTCAGTTGTACGGAAGTAGAACTGTGGACGGTAGTTGTTGAAGAATGGAGTATGACGTCCACCTTCTTCTTTAGTAAGGATGTAAACTTCACCTTTGAATTTAGTGTGTGGGTTGATTGAACCTGGTTTAGCGATAACTTGTCCACGTTCGATTTCATCACGTTGGATACCACGAAGAAGCACACCAACGTTATCCCCTGCAAGACCTTCGTCAAGTTGTTTACGGAACATTTCAACACCAGTAACAACTGCTTTTTGGATTTCGTCTTTGATACCAACGATTTCGATTTCGTCGTTGACACGAACAACACCACGGTCGATACGTCCTGAAGCAACTGTACCACGTCCAGTGATTGAGAATACGTCTTCGACTGGAAGAAGCAATGGTTTGTCAGTGTCGCGTTCTGGTTCTGGGATGTACTCATCAACAGTATCCATCAATTCCATGATGATGTCTTCATATTTAGAGTCACCTTCAAGAGCTTTAAGAGCTGAACCTTGGATAACTGGAAGGTCATCACCTGGGAAATCGTATTCTGAAAGAAGGTCACGGATTTCCATTTCAACCAATTCAAGCAATTCTTCATCGTCAACCAAGTCAACTTTGTTCATGAAGACGATCAAGTGTTTAACACCAACCTGACGTGAAAGAAGGATGTGTTCACGTGTTTGTGGCATTGGTCCGTCAGTTGAAGCTACTACAAGGATAGCTCCGTCCATTTGAGCGGCACCAGTGATCATGTTTTTAACGTAGTCCGCGTGTCCTGGAGCGTCGATGTGAGCGTAGTGACGTTTAGCAGTTTCGTACTCAACGTGTGCAGTGTTGATGGTGATACCGCGTTCGCGTTCTTCTGGAGCAGCATCGATAGACGCATAGTCTTTAGGTTGGTTAACTGATGAAGGCAAGCGACGTGCCAAAACAGTTGTGATTGCTGCAGTTAGGGTAGTTTTACCGTGGTCAACGTGTCCGATTGTACCGATGTTAACGTGCGGTTTACTACGATCGTATTTTTCTTTTGCCATTTGAGTAAAAGCCTCCAATAAAATATATTTTATAGATAGACAGTAGGCAATACAGTCTAACTTTCCTTACTATTCTATCGAATTTTAGATAAAATTGCAAGCCTTTTACCTATATTTTCTTAATTATTCCTCTTCTTTTCTTTTATTTTATCAGCTTGCTGAAAGATCCTGTTCTAGCTTTGAAAATTCTCATTTGAAATCTTCTATTTAAGCCATTACATACCTTTTGGTCCTTTAATATCAGGGACTAAAAAAATCGGAACAATGTTCCGATTTTTTTTAACCTGAATTTCGTAATCCTGTAGCCACTCCATTGATCGTAATATGGATTAGCTTGTCTTGATCGGCTGGTAGTTGGCCAGTCCGTTGACGTCGAATCAATTCTAACTGAATATAGTTCAAGACGTTAAAGTATGGCATCCGATAGTCCAAACTTTCTTTCAAATAAGGATTTTCAGCGAGCAACTCGTCTTGTTCCTCAATCATCAAGATGATGTCCTTGGTCAATTGCCATTCATGTAAGATAATCTGATAGATATTGCGCACTTCTTCTTCTTCACACAATTGCGCGTACTCAAAGGCAATATCCATATTAGCTTTGGATAAGACCATGTCCACATTTGACAAGAGAGATTGGAAGAAAGGCCAGTTTTTATACATGTATCGAAGGGTTTCGATATTCTCAGGATCCTCATCGATAAATTCCTTAAAGCTAGAACCTACTCCATACCAACCAGGGAACATCACCCGACTTTGTGACCAAGAGAAGACCCAAGGAATAGCACGCAAACCACCAATTTCTGTAATGGTCTTACGAGCAGCTGGACGTGAACCAATATTAAAACTTGAAATTGCTTTGATCGGACTTGATTCAAAGAAGTAATCATAGAAGTGCTCATTTCCAAAGACCAAATCACGATAGATATCGTAACTGCGATTCACGACTTTATCCATGACTTCCCCGAAACGATCAAACATAGAGAATGGACTCTTTTGTTCGGCAATCATTCGGTTAATGGTTGCAGAGACGAGCATCTCAAGGTTGTAGTAAGCAGCATCTTTATTTCCATATTTATTGCCGATTACTTCCCCTTGCTCAGTTAAGCGGATACGGTCATTAATGGATTTCAATGGTTGAGACGTGATGGCTTCATAAGTAGGACCTCCACCACGACCAACAGTACCACCACGACCATGGAAGAAGGTAATCTTCACTCCAAACTCATCTCCGATAGCGGTCAATTGTTGTTGGGCTTTAAAGAGGGTCCAGCAAGAAGACAAGTATCCACCATCTTTGTTGGAATCAGAATAACCTAACATAATCTCTTGGTAGTTGTTCTTAGAAGCAATCCAACGTTTGGCAATCGGAAGAGACAAGTAACTTCTCATGGTTTCTTCTGAGTGATCCAAATCTTCGATGGTTTCAAACAAAGGCACGATTTGCACACGAGCTTTTTCCGTATCGACTAAGCCCACTTCTTTCAACATCACAGCCAATTCCAACATATCTGACACACTGGTTGCATGAGAAATGATGTTTTGACGAATGACTTCTTCTCCTAAACGATCCTTCAATTCACGGGCCGTTTGGAAAATCGCTAATTCTTTTTCAAGCAGTTCAGATTTTTCAGCATGAGTTGCTGATAAAATACGTGGATCTTCTAAAAGTTCTTTCAAGAGAACTTGACACTTTTCATCCTCTGATAAATCAGAATAATGGTCATTAATTCCAGCTGATTTCAGCAATTCTGCCACACAGGCTTCATGCACACTCGAATCCTGGCGCATATCAATAGAGGCCAGATAGAATCCAAAAACATCGATGGCTTCTAGAAGTTCTGCAAATTCACCAGAAATCAAATACTCTGATTTGTTTTCTAACAAGGAATCTTTGATCTTTTCAAGGTCTTCTTTAAATTCTTGAGCTGATGCATAAGCTGGAGCTTCTTTCTCAGAAATTTTCTTTAGAGCCCCAGAGATACGATTGCCGATATAATCAGAAACTGGCCCTTGTTGATGAGCATTTGCTCCTAATAACCTCTCGACAGCATAACGATCTTCTCTAGTTTCCCCAACCATCGTCCATTCTTTTAAATTGACCAAGGTTTGGATCAATTTTGATTGGATATAGTGGAAAGCTCGACGGTAAGGTTCTTTTTCACGAAAGACGGATGTATCACTGGATAGGGCTGCCATTTCAGCTACTGCTTCACTTGTTTTAGAAAGACTCGTTGAAAGGGAGAAGTGACGGTATAATTTAGAAATCTTTTCGATGTAATAGTTCAAAATGACTTCACTTTGGATAGTCGCTGAACGCTTCAAGGTCTCAGCTGTTACAAACGGATTCCCGTCCCGGTCTCCCCCAATCCACATGCCCATTGTGATCGGACGTGGTTGTTCAAGCTCTAATCCATGCTCTTTTGCCAAGCGTTTGTATTCCAACATCAGGTTTGGAACAGCTTGCAAGAAAGAGCTATTGTAATATTCCATGACATTGGTGATTTCATTAGTAACCTTCAATTTTTTGTCACGAATCATATCCGTTTGCATCATGATTTCGATATTACAACGAAGGTTGTTGTACCACTTATTCTCATTCATTAAACCAGCTTTAACATCCCGGTGCTGACGAAGAAGAGCATGAATATGATTGGTTAGATCCAGCATGGTTTTTCGTTGCACTTGAGTTGGATGGGCTGTTAAAACAGGTACAATATTGAGATTTTCAAGAATTTCTTGTGCATCTTCATTTTTCGCAACTTCTTTGATGGTTGAAGAAAGTTTTCCGAGGTATTCACCATCCACGTTATTCAAATGATTGATTTCATAGGCCAAATCGACATCTTCTGAGATGTTAATCAAGAGTGGCAAAATGGCAAAATAACGTGAAATCACTGTCATTTCTTCATTTGTCAATTGTTCCACTATTTGATTCAACTCACGATAGTTCTGTGTTTTTGATAGATCCTTCAACTGCCTAATTTTATCAAAGGTTTCCGGACGAACCAATTTTTTCGTAATATCATCTAATAAATTGGTTAAGATTTCTGCTTCTTCTTTGATAATATCTTTATTTGTGAAGTTCTCTAATTTTTGTAAGACCATTTTTTCTCCTTTTTGAATAGCCATTCAACAATTGCCTTTTAATAATAAGGTTTGATTTTACCTTTTTCTTCAAAAACCATGCCTTCTTGTTCCATCTTGGCCCGTTTTTCACTAGCGTCGATATTCAAAACGAAAGCAATCGCTACGGATAAGACCCATAAGCTATTTCCCCCTTGGGATAAGAAGGGGAAGGTCACTCCTGTAGACGGAATCAAACCAGAAATTCCTCCGATGTTAATGAAGGTTTGCACTAAGATCATCCCACCGATCCCAATGGCCATCATCGAATTAAAAGGATTCTTTGCTCGAATACCGACTAAAATGATCCGAAGAATCAAGAAGAATAAGAGAGCAAGGATCAAGCTAGCTCCAACAAACCCTAATTCTTCAATCACAATCGCAAACACAAAGTCTGTGTGCGCTTCTGGTAAGTAACCTTGTTTTTCAATGGAATTTCCTAGCCCCAAGCCAAACCAACCACCGTTACTCATGGCATAGTAAGAATTAGCTAATTGGTGACCTGCGCCAGACAAGTCATTAAAAGGGTTAAAGAAGGCACTAAAACGTTTGGCTACATAACCAAAGACAGGAATTTTAGCGACACGGTCCACACCGATGATCCATATTGAACCAAGGACAATGGTGGATGCTCCAACAACTAAACCAAGTAAAGAGGTAAACCAACGGTAGCCCACTCCACTAGCCGTAATCATGATCAAGACCGTTAAGGCCAAGATCGTCGCATTTCCCAAGTCCGGCATAATCACAACGATTCCAATCAGAATCAAGGTCAGCCAACGCCAATCGTTTAAATTCCTTGGAATCCATTCATTGTGGGTCAAGGCTTGATAATCATAATCGCGTATCTCGTCTTGTCGTTTAGAAAAGATCAAGGCTAGATACCAGACTAAGATCACCTTGAGGTATTCAGCCGGCTGGATACTAAACCCTCCAGGAATCGTCAACCAACCGTGAGCCCCATTGACCGTATCTGTGATAAACCTAGACAAAATCAACAAAATCACTTCAGCAAAAATGACAACAGCCAGTACTTTTTTATTTCGAAGGAAATCTAAGCTAAATTTATAAATCAGGGCGATGGTTAGGAGACTAAGGATAAAAAAGAGTCCCTGTGTCCGTACCATCCGAATCGAACTCACTCCACTTTGAATTGCCAAGGCACTTGTTGTCGAATAGACAACAATCAAGCCAATGATGGATAAAATCAAATAGGGAATGAGGATGGAATAATTTAAAAGATGTCTTTTTTCAATTTTCATAATTCACCATATTCCTAATGTTCAACCTTCATTATATCATTTTTAAGAAGCAAAACCAAGGAAAGGCCAGAAAAGATTCGGCTTCTTCCCTATTTTCAAGAAATATTCTAATCATTCTTCTTGTTTTCATATATTTTTATCCTTTTTCGATGAAAAGATTCCTTTTTTTTTGAAAATAATGGCTGAAATCAGCATCTTTTAAGCATTAACTTTTGCCTTTTCGTTTTTTTTACGGTAAAATGATTCTGTATGAGAAAAAGGATAAAACCCGTTGTTCTCTTGGTCTTTTTTATCAGTTTCATTTCTTTTCTCGTTCTTTCACGAACAATTGCTGATATGCAAGCAAGAGCACAACAAGAAACAACCCAAACGATTCCGAATTCCAATACACCTCGAAAAACAACTACTGCAAGCTCTTCTTCTAAAAAAGAGGAAGACATCAATCCAGAACTGGTTGGCCGCCCGATCATTGATATCTCAGGCTGGCAATTGCCTAGTGAAATTGATTACGATGTCCTCTCCCAAAATGTGGGAGGTGTGATCGTTCGTGTCCATAGTGGGGCTCAAGCTAAAAAGGAAAATGCAGCAACCTACTTAAATGGTCTGGATAAATCTTTTAAAACCCATATCCAAGAATTCCAAAAACGAAATATCCCAGTCGCAGTCTATGCTTATGTCGCGGCTAAGGATAAAAAAGAAATGGAAAAAGAAGCAGAAGAATTTTACAAGGCTGCTTCTCCTTACAAACCGACCTACTATTGGTTAGACGTTGAGGAAAAAACCATGAAGGATATGAACGCAGGTGTTGAAGCTTTCCGAGCAAAACTACAAGCTTTGGGTGCAAAAAATATTGGACTCTATATCGGAACCTACTTCATGGAAGAACATAGTATCTCCACTGATAAATTTACGGCTCTTTGGATTCCTACTTATGGATTTGATGATGGCTACTACAATGCCGCGCCAGATACCAATACGGAATACGACTTGCATCAATATACCTCTCAAGGGCAATTAAATGGATTCTCACACTACTTGGATCTCAACCAAATTGCTCCGACGCAAGACCAAGAAGCGATTTATCGGAAACTTTTCAAGGTACAAAAAGATAACTCTTCCTCATAGCCTTAAAACAGCAGATCAAGTGATCTTCACTTTTTCTGCTGTTTTCTATTTTCAAAGGGGAAGGTAATATCGCCACTATTATATGTTATAATGGTCTAATGAAATCTGATTTTGTAGAGAAAATGAAAAAAGGAGAAAGCCATGGCAAAAAAAAATAAAGTAAAAAAAACCTTGGTCGAGCAGATCTTAACAAAAGCAAAAATTGAGCACGTAGGCTTACAAATCAACGCTTTAGAAGGGATCTTACCAGAAGGAATTGATCGCTCTACTATTTTCAAAACCCTAGCTCTCAAAGGTGATAAAACGGGTCCAGTGATTGGGATCATTCCTATCACGGAGCATCTTTCAGAGAAAAAATTGGCCAAATTATCAGGAAATAAGAAAGTGGCAATGATTCCTCAAAAGGATCTCGAAAAAACAACAGGTTATATTCATGGTGCCAATAATCCCGTGGGAATTCGTCAAAAGCATCCTTTCCCAATCTTTATCGATGAATCAGCCCTTCAGTTAGAGACCATGATCGTATCTGCCGGGGAAATCGGCCATAGTATTCAAATCAAACCACAACTTCTAGCAGACTTCGTTAAAGCGACTTTTGCAGATATTTTAGAATAATGACAAAGAAGGAGACAAGATTGTGAAACTATATTTTATACGACACGGACGGACAGAATGGAATGAAGAAGGACGTTTTCAGGGATCAAATGGCGATTCTCCGCTGTTACCAGCCTCTATTCATCAGCTTGAAAAACTAGGAAAGCACTTAGCTAGCGTTCCATTTGATGCAGCCTATACAAGTGATCTTCCACGGGCTGTTCATACTGCACAGATCATCATTGATCAATTAGAGAAACCTATAGAATTGCAAGCAACGCCTGCTCTTCGTGAGTGGAAGTTAGGAAAATTGGAAGGAGCTAAGATCGCTACAATCACGTCCATTTATCCCCAACAAATGGATGCCTTTCGCCATAACCTAGCTCGCTTTCAAAATGAAATCTTTGATGCAGAATCTGTCTATGAAACGACCAAACGTACCTGTGATTTTGTAAAAAGCCTGAAAGGAAAAGAGCTCGATACTGTTCTCATCGTTGGACATGGGGCTAATTTGACAGCTTCTATTCGAACCTTGCTTGGTAATGAAACTGGAGAACTCCGCAAAAATGGTGGACTAGATAATGCCAGCGTGACAATTCTGACAACAGATGATTTTGAGCACTATCACTTAGACACCTGGAACGACACTTCTTATATGGAAGACTAAAAAACACTGATCTTGCGATCAGTGTTTTCTTTTAGCTTATTTCATAGTTGGGAAGAGAAGGACGTCGCGAATTGTTGTTACATTGGTCAACAACATAACGAGACGGTCAATACCAATTCCAAGTCCACCTGTTGGTGGCATACCATATTCAAGGGCTTCAACATAGTCATAGTCGATGCCTGTAGCTTCGTCATCTCCCAATTCTTTGGCACGCGCTTGCGCTTCGAACCGTTGCAATTGATCGATCGGATCATTCAATTCCGTGAAGGCATTGGCATACTCTTTGGTCATGATGAAGAGTTCGAAACGGTCAGTGAAGCGTGGATCTTCTGGATTTTTCTTAGCCAAAGGTGACACTGCTACTGGGTGACCGTAAACAAAAGTTGGTTGTGTCAAGGTTTCTTCAACGAATTCTTCGAAGAAAGCATTGATAATTTGTCCCACTTCTGTGTAGTGTTTTTCAACCGGTACGTGTTTTTCGTTTGCCAGTGCTACAGCTTCTTCAAAGGTCATGTCTTGCCAGAAGTCAACGCCTGTGATTTCTTTGATCGCATCAACCATGTGAACCCGTTTGAATGGTTCGTTGATTTTGATTTCTGTTCCTTGATAGTCAATTGGACCATCACCATGGACCGCTTTCGCAGCAAGTTGGATAATGCCTTCTGTTAAGTCCATGATATCGTGGAAGTCAGCGTAAGCTTGGTAGACTTCGATCGAAGTGAATTCAGGGTTGTGAGTAGCATCCATTCCTTCGTTACGGAAGATCCGTCCGATTTCGTAAACGCGTTCCATCCCACCAACAATCAAACGTTTCAAGTGGAGCTCAGTCGCGATACGAAGCACCATGTCAATGTTTTGTGCATTGTGATGAGTGATAAATGGTTTAGCAGCCGCACCACCAGCTTCATTGTGAAGCACTGGTGTTTCCACTTCAAGGAATCCTTGACCATCTAAATAACGACGGATTTCAGAGATGATTTTTGAACGGGTTACAAAGCGTTCGAAGCTTTCACGGTTTGAAATCAAATCCAAATAACGTTTGCGATAGATGGTTTCAACATCTGAAAGTCCGTGGAATTTTTCAGGCAAGGGACGAAGGGCTTTTGACAAGTGAGTGATATGAGTTGCTTTAATCGAAAGTTCACCCATGTCTGTGCGCATGATTTCCCCTTCAACACCAAGGAAATCTCCAAGGTCTGCTTTTTTGAAGATCTCGTAGTTTTCTTCTCCAACTGCATCCTTACGAACGTAGATCTGAATTTGACCTTCACGGTCTTGAAGATGGGCAAAGCCAACCTTTCCTTTTCCACGTTTGGTTACAAGACGACCGGCAATAATAGCTGTTTCGTTCAAGTCGTGGAGTTGTTCTTTATCTAATTCTGAATATTTTTCTTTTAATTGACCTGAATTTGCAGTGCGTTCGAATCGCTTCCCAAATGGATCGATTCCTTGTTCACGAAGGGCCGCCATTTTCTCACGACGGACAATCTGCTGGTCATTCAATTCTTCCATATGTTCAGTAGTCATTTGGAACCTCCTAAGTTATTCTCCCCTATTCTATCATATTTAGGCCAGAAATTCACTAATATTTACCAATTAAACAAAAATAAGATGGAAGAAAAAATGCAGCTTCTTGAATGAATACTCAAAAACAACTGAAGACCGTTGTTGACTACCTAGATAGCTTGACCTGTATAAGACGAGATGATTGAAAAGGTTTCGACAAGCTATTCCACAACAGCATCAAAAAGGAGCGTGGAGAATCTTAAGCAATTCATCCTGACCCGCTCCTATTTTTTTATTCATAACGCAGTGCTTCGATCGGATTTAACTTAGAAGCCTTATTCGCTGGTAAAATTCCAAAGATGATGCCTACAAAAGCAGAGAAAATAATACTGCCGATAGCGACATTTAAGGAAATAATCGGCGGTCCTTCTAGGGAGGCTGCTGCGAGTGTAGTAATCAAGCTATTCACACCATAAGCAAGGCCAAGGCCAATCAGCCCACCAATGATGGTTAAGACCATCGACTCAATCAAAAATTGAACCAAAATCTTACCTCGGGTTGCTCCCAATGCTTTGCGAAGACCAATTTCTCTCGTCCGCTCTGTGACAGAAACCAACATGATATTCATGACTCCAATCCCACCAACTAAGAGGGAAATCCCAGCAATAGCTCCGATTACTGATGTCATAATTCCTACTACTTTATTGGTTTCCTCTAGGATGCTATCCAAATTAAAGATTTGAAATTCTCCCTGGCGAACACCTGAAAGTTCTGTTAGCTTTTGAGCAGCCTCGATCCCAACGGTTTTAATTTGCTTCACATCCGGCACATGGACGACAATATTTTGAATTTCATCCGTTCCGAATTCAGAGGCGAGTTGTGTATTGGCCATCAAGGCACTGCCACCTGAAGAAGCTCCATAGAGGGCTGTCCCTGCATTTGGATCCTTGAAAATTCCAACGACACGATAATTATTGTCTCCAACAGAGACCACCTGATTCAGTGGATTCTCCGTTCCAAATAATTGTTGGGCTAATCCTTCATCAAGGAGCACCACCCGTGAGAAATTACTATAGTCTGAAGGAGTTAATTTTCGACCAGATAAGAGCTCAACCTTTTTAACAGAAAAATAGGTCTCATTTACCCCTTGGATGTTCACTCCGTCTGCTTTTTTCTTTTGAAAAGCAATGGTTGCATTGGAGGTATTGCCAACATAATAGCCATCGATGCCTTGAATCTTGGTTAATTCCTTGACCCAAGATTCTTGCACAACTGGTGGTGCTTCTTGGACTTGACCATCAACATCTTCAGCGTTTTCCCCATCGATATCCGATGGAGCAGCCATCCCTCGGTCTTCAGCTGCAGGGCCACTTTCACCTCCGCCTTCTCCTGTATCTTCAGAAGGGCCAATATTGATTCCTGTTACATAGCCACTCTTGTTGGGAGAATAGGAGATTTGTACATACTCTTGGTCCTTGGTGAAGGTCTTGGTGACACCAGCTTTCATACCATCTCCCAGAGCCATGATGACAACCACAGAAGCGACCCCAATAATGATCCCTACCATGGTCAAGAAAGACCGTAATTTATGACTCATAATCGAGTTGATCGCAAATTTCCAATTTTGCATTAGGTCCTCCCTTCCAGCTTGCTATCCGAGGAAATCACTCCATCACGAATGACGATGCGACGATGGGCAAAGGCTGCAATTTCTGGCTCGTGTGTAACCATGATAATGGTTTTTCCTTCTTGGTTTAGCTTGGTTAACAAGTCCATTATTTGCTCCCCCGTCTTAGTATCTAGGGCACCAGTTGGTTCATCTGCTAAGACGATGGCTGGCTGATTGACCAGGGCTCGAGCAATAGCCACCCGCTGTTTTTGACCCCCTGAGAGTTCTGAAGGCAAATGATGCATACGAGTATGGAGCTCTACCTTTTCAAGGTACTGCTCAGCTAATTCCTTCCGTTTAGCAGGATGAACTCCCGCATAAATGAGAGGCAGTTCTACATTTTGAAAGGCATTGAGCTTGGAGAGAAGAAAGAATTGTTGAAAGACAAAACCGATCTGTTCATTTCGAACACGCGCTAATTTTTTCTCACTGAGATTTCCAACCTCCTGACCTTCTAGAAAATACTCTCCACTGGTCGGGCGATCCAGCAGGCCAATGACGTTCATCAAGGTTGATTTTCCTGAACCAGACGGGCCCATAATGGCCACAAACTCGCCCTCTTCGACTTCTAAATCGATGTCTTTTAAGACACGAAGTTCCTGATCCCCATTTTTATAGGTTTTATTGATTCCTTTTAGTTCAATCAATTTTGTCATATTTTCCGATCTCTTTTCCATCTTCCAGTTTCTCATTAGGATTCACAATAACTTGAGCATCTTTCTTCAAGCCTGACAAGATTTCCTGGTTTTCAGCATCGGCGTTACCAAGCGTTACTTTTACTTTCTTAGCCTTGCCATTTTCGATCGTCCATACATAACTCGTATCCCCATCAGCCATGACACTTGTCACGGGAACAAGGGGATGTTGAGTAGAACTTTTGACTTCAATATTGACAGAAAAGCCTTGTTTGAGTTCCCCAATCTCACTGGTAATATCCACTGTGAATGGGTACTTGGCTCCACCGCTTCCTTGTGTTCCACCTGCTGCATTGGCACCTGCTTGACCCGCGTCGGTCGGATAGTTGGCTACATAAGAAATCTTTCCTGTCCAGGTTTTATCCGGATAAACCTTGGAAGTGAGGACCACTTCCTGACCTTCAGAGATATTGGCCAAATTGTATTCAGACAACTCCCCTTTGACTTGTAAATTCCCGTTGCTCACAATGTGAACCAGAGTTTGGTTGGTCCCTGTAGTCGATTTTGAAACATCTTTATTGACTTCGACCACGGTACCATCTGTATTACTCCTAACTGTTGTCGCATCCAGAAGAGCCTTAGCCTTGTTCATATTATCGACCGCATCCGACTTAGCATCTCGTAAATCGCTAGCTTGAGAATCGACTGTTCGCTGGGTCTGCGAAGCTGATTTGGCATCTGCTTCTTCATCGCCTGTCGTATCAATGGTCACACCATTTGTCAGTAAGTCATTTAACTGACGATCTGCCTTATTGACAGCACGAACGGCTGCATCATAAGCGGTTTGGGCTTCTGTACTGCTATACTGAACAATTGGCTGACCGGCCGTCACTTGATCTCCTACATTGACCAAAATCGACTGCAAATCCCCTTTGGTTCCATCAAAATAGACATACTGTTCCTGGTTGGCAGTGACTTTCCCAGTTAACAAGACTGAAGAAGCGATCGATCCATCCTTGACCGTTTGCACCATTGGAGTTTCTTTCGTGATTGCCTGATCAGGTGTAGTTGGGTGCGAAAACACCATCACACTTCCTGTTCCAATCACCGCAATAGCTGCACCTGCAGCTGCAAATAGTTGCCATTTTTTCAATTTCTTCATCGTTTTTCTCCATCAAAGAAAGCGTTTTATTCTATACCATAGTATACCATATTTCCTTACTTTTCTATCTAAAATTGACACGGTAAAATGAAATTTAAAAGCTTGGTAACATGCTAAACCCTTGACTTTTGTAACAGTTGATATTACAATCAAACTGAAATCCCATTTAGGAGGAAAACATGAAAGAATTTGATATTATTTCAATCGGTGGAGGTAGTGGAGGAATCGCTACCATGAACCGGGCTGGAGAGTACGGAGCGCGCGCTGCCGTCATTGAAGAAAAACAATTGGGTGGCACCTGTGTCAACAGAGGATGTGTACCTAAAAAGATTATGTGGTATGGTGCACAAATTGCAGAAGCTATTCGCGATTATGGACCAGACTATGGATTTACTTCTGAACAGACAAAATTTGATTTTGCAACCTTAAGAAAAAATCGCGAAGCCTATATTGACCGTTCCCGTAATTCCTATGATGGCAGTTTCAAACGCAATGGGGTTGAACGAATTGAAGGACGTGCTCGTTTTGTAGATGCTCATACGGTTGAGGTCAATGGGGAAACCATTAAGGCCAAGCATATCGTGATTGCGACCGGTGCCCATCCCTTTATTCCTTCTGTTCCTGGAGCTGAATTTGGCGAAACTTCTGATGATGTCTTTGCTTGGGAAGAACTTCCAAGTTCCGTTGCCATTATTGGAGCTGGCTACATCGCAGTGGAATTAGCTGGTGTGCTCCACCATTTAGGAGTCCAAACAGACCTCTTCATCCGAAAAGATCGGGTTTTACGTAGTTTTGATTCCTACATTGTCGATGGCTTAATGGAAGAAATGGAAAAACAAAACCTTCCGCTTCACAAACATAAGGTTCCCATGAAGCTTGAAAAATTAGAAGACGGTCGTGTGAAGATTTATTTTGAGGATATGACCAGCCACGTGGCAGATCATGTTATCTGGGCAACAGGACGAAAACCAAACGTCCAGGATCTCAATCTAGAAGCTGCAGGCGTCACCTTAAATGAAAAAGGATTCATTGCAGTAGATGAATACCAGAATACAGTTATTCCAGGAATCTATGCTCTTGGGGATGTCACAGGAGAAAAAGAATTAACCCCTGTCGCTATTAAAGCTGGACGCACTCTTTCTGAACGACTATTCAATGGAAAAGTCAATGCCAAAATGGATTATACAAACATCCCAACCGTTGTCTTTTCTCACCCCGCTATCGGAACCGTTGGCTTAACGGAGGAAGAAGCCCAGCAAACTTATGGAAAAGAGAATATCAAAGTCTATACTTCTCAATTCGCCTCCATGTATACCGCTGTTACCCAACACCGCCAGCAAGCAAAATTCAAACTCATCACTGCAGGACCAGAAGAAAAGGTCGTTGGCCTTCATGGTCTTGGCTACGGAGTCGATGAAATGATCCAAGGATTTGCCGTTGCTATCAAGATGGGAGCGACAAAAGCCGATTTCGATGCAACCGTCGCCATTCACCCAACCGGATCCGAAGAATTTGTGACAATGAGATAAAAAATAAGAGAGTGGGACAGAAATCGGTAATTCCTTAGAATTCGATTTCGTCGTCCCACCTCCGCACAGTTGAGTAGGGCTGTAAAAGCTGATGAAATCAGCGTAGTAGAGCCCACTCAACCACTGCGTCTTGCTCTACAATCCAAAAACAATTGAGAGGCTAGGACTTTTGTCCCAGCCTCTTTTTCTTTGTTTATGGTAAGATGGCAATGGCACGAACAGGTGAACCAGTTGCCTTATCCCAATGAGGGAAGGCAATTGAAATCAAGGCACCTACTGCTGGCACTTGATCCAAGTGATTCAAGACTTCTACCTGATAAATGTTTTGTTCTAAGAGGTAGTATTCATTGACCAAGCCATGCTCTGCTGCTGGAATACCAGCATCGGTATCGAAGGTTTCATGACCCACAGCCTTAACATGGCGTTCATGAATCAAGAATTCCAAGGCTTCACGGCTCCATCCTGGACTTTGTTGAACCCCATTTTCATCAAGATTGCGCATAGCATCTTGATCTGGCCAACGTTTTGACCAATCACTACGGAAGGCAACAAAAGCACCCTCAGCAATTTGTCCATGCTCTGCCTCAAAGTCTAAGATATCTTGTTTGCTCAAGATAAAGTTTGGATTGGCAGCAACTTCTTTAGACTTGTCGATAACATAGAGTGGCAAGAGGAGATCTTTGAGGTCAATCTCATCCAACCAACGACCCCCTTCTACAAAGTGAATCGGTGCATCAATATGCGTTCCGTATTGACCAACCACTGTAAATTTTTGGACATGGAAGCCATCTTTTAATGTGAAAAGGTCTTCTTGTTGCAAGGCAGGAAGAGCTGGAAAGTGTGGACTTTCCGCATTGATTTGGTGACTCAAGTCCACCCATTTTTTAGCTTGCAATTCTTTATAAATACTTAGTAAATCTGACATGTTTTTCCTCCTTATTCGCCCCAAATTTCAGCGACAATTTCCTTAATCAAACCGATTTTTTTCCATTGGTCTTCTTCTGTCAAAATGTTTCCTTCTTCTGTCGAAGCAAAGCCACACTGAGTCGACAGGTAAAGATTTTCCAACGGTACATACTGACTCGCTTCTTTAATACGAGCAATCACTTCGTCCTTGTTCTCCAGTTGACCACTCTTAGATGTCAAGAGACCTAATACCACTCCTTTACCAGGGGTTACTTCTGCAAGTGGTTCAAAACCACCAGCCCGATCAGTATCAAACTCTAGGAAGTAAGCATTGACGGCTTCTTCTCCAAGGAGTTCTTTAGCAATCGGCGCATAACCACCTGATGAAGCCCAAGTGGAATGGAAGTTCCCACGACAAACGTGCGTATTGACGGTCAAACCAGCTGGAACATTTTGGTAGACATCGTTGTTAAAGGTCAAGAAGAGATCAGCGAGTTCTCGGCGAACCTCATCTTTTGACTTGCCTTGAGCTGCTCCCCAAGCCGTCAAGAAATTATCGTCTACCAAGACACCCCACGTACAGTCATCTACTTGAAGGGTCCGAAGTCCTGCATCATACAAATCTTGAATCACTTGAAGATAGGCTTGCTTGATGTCTTCACGAACAGCCGCAAAATCAGGATAGATGGTATTCAATTGTTCTACATGTTCTGCATCACGGATCAATTCAAAATAGAATTGCGCAGGTGCTGGAATGGTATATTTAGCCTCTACACCATCTACATCCGCCACAAGATCCCGCAAGAACTTGTAATGCTCTACAAATGGATGATTGGCTCCTGTGATTTTTCCAACGACAAGTGCTGAGTCCGCCTTGGTGGTTTCATCATGGAATTGATAGCCTTGAGCAGCTTGGACGTGATCAATGCCACCAAAGCCCCAGAAGAAATCCAAATGCCAATAAGCACGGCGGAATTCTCCATCTGTTACTGACTTCAGACCAGCAGCAATTTCTTTTTCAACAAGGTCACGAATCGCCTGATCTTCTACTTTTGTTAAGTCAGCCTGACTGATTTTTCCAGCTGCGAAATCTTCACGAGCCTGAACCAAAGTAGCTGGACGAAGAAATGAACCAACATGGTCTACGCGATAAGGTGCATGTGTATGTGTCAATATGATTCCCTCTTTCCTATAAGTTTTACATTAATTCATCAATGCAACCATTATAGCAGTCCAATACTTGATAAACAAGGGTTTGGGATAATCTAATATCCTTGATATCTATATAGTCTTAGACTATAACAAAAAAAGAAGTCCTTGAAGGACCCCTTTTCTTAATTTTTAAATGCATCGAGCATGACTTGGAACTCTTCGTTCGTGAGTGTAATGCCTTTTCCCATCTTTGTATGGTCGGGACTCCAGGTCCGGATATCATACTTAGCAGGAGCACCATTAAAACTCACACGGTTCAATTCTTTGGTCCAACCCTTGTCATTTTCTGACAAGACCAGCAAATGTTCTTCGATTTGGAATGAAAATTCTGCCATTTCACGACTCCTTTCTTGCCTTCTCATCTCTAATATTCGTAAATCATTTACAAAATCGTTGAAATTATCTATAATATATTGTATCAAGTTATGGAGAATTTAGCTATGAAAAAATTTCTCGAGATCGTTAAAGACCGAGCAAATGAGTTTTTCAATGGAAAAGTCAGTACCCCTGCCCCATTAGAAGATGAAAGAATTATTGAAATCATTCAACAAGCATTGCGAAAAAAACAAGGGGTACATGTTATTTTTTCAAATAAGAGTTTTACAGGCGATATTGTCAAGTATGACCAAGAACGCCGACAACTGATCGTGAAAAATTTTAAAAAGAGTATGTCCACGATTATTCGGATTTCTGAGATCCAGAAAATCAGTTTGGTCCCCAATAATATTCGCATCGCCCAACAAAAAGGAGAGGTTTAACCCTCTCTTTTTTTGTTATACTCGAACAGTTTTACTTGCTCCATCTTTTGAGTAGAGATTGATTAAACCTTCCTGGCAAGAACGAATCATATCTCCTGGTTTCACTTCTTGTGGAACAGTGATCGTGAGAAGTTCCATCGGATTTGGTGCGCGATCAATCTTCACTCCATCCTTATCATGTAAATCCTGGATCTGACATTCAAAATGACGGAAGCCTGGTCCGTAGAATTCCACTTGGTCGCCTTCAGTGATGACATTCCGTTGGCGAATCGTCGCAGTCATAGTAGATGGATCAAAGTCCACCACTTCTCCTACAAATTTGTATTGAGGAATCTTGCGACGTGCCCCAAACAATTGTTCATTTTCAGTCGGTGTTTGGTAGTAGAATCCAGTCGCCAATTCACGTTGAGCGACCTTCCACAATTCATTGATCAAATCATCCTTGATGGCATAAAAGGCTTCTGGACTTTCCATATAGGCATCGCAAGCAGCCTTGTAACAGTTGGCCACTGTTGATACATAATGGACAGATTTCATCCGGCCTTCAATCTTCAAGCTATCAACCCCATTGTCAATCATGTCTGGAATATTTTCGATCATACACATGTCCACGGCTGACATAGAATATTCTTCTGGGACTTGCCCTTTGATACTCTTGCGTTCTTGACCAAATGGCATATCGTAGAGGTCGTATTTCCAACGACAAGATTGAGAACAACCACCACGGTTGGCATCTCGGTCAGACATGTGGTTAGAAAGGGTACAACGTCCCGAATAAGAAATACACATGGCTCCATGGACGAAGGCTTCGATCTCAAGATCGGTACGCTTACGAATCTCTGCCAACTCTTCCATGGATACCTCACGGGCCAAGACGACACGGGTCAAGCCATATTCTTTCCAGAAATGGAAGGTCTCCACGTTGGTTGCAGAAGCTTGCGTAGACAAGTGAATATTGAGGCCAGGTGCATGGGTTGCACAGATTTCAATCAAGGCCGGGTCTGAGACGATCACGGCATCAAGTCCCATATCTCGTAATTCACGGAACCACTCACCAGCCCCTTGTTCATTTCCCTCATGGGTCACCATGTTTGAAGCAACGTGCACATCCACTCCACGGGCATGAGCATATTCAATTCCTTCACGAAGCTCATCCATGGTAAAGTTTCCGGCACGGCTACGCAAACCATAGGCTTGTCCACCAACGAACACAGCGTCTGCCCCATAATTAACGGCAACTTTTAACTTTTCTAATGTTCCAGCCGGTACCAAGACCTCTGGACGTTTTTTTGTATTTGTCATGTTTTCTCCAATTTACAAGATTGTCGATCTGATGAATAGCTTCTTCGTTCCCTGAAAAAGGAAAACTCACAAACGAAGAGGCTTAATTTTTTTATTATTTTACACGATCTGGTTCATAATCATAGAAACCAGTATCCAAACCACGATTAGCTGGATGCAATTTCCGGATTTCTTCATCAAACAGATAGGCTTGATCCTGTGTAAATGTTCCTTTTTGAATCAAATCACGCGCCTTGATAAAGTACTCTGTAATCTTGACAAAGTTTTCACCCGGACAGTAGACACCATCAAGCTTCCAATGATCAAAGCCATGTTCTACCAACTCAGACAATTTGGTCATCATATTTAAGTCATTATTCGAGAAGATATGAGTTCCATGTTTGTCTTCATAGACCGAATAATGAGAATTTGGATCTCCTGGCTCGGCCAAGAACAGATCCCGATCTTTGGTCACAGACTCTTCTGTCTTGATAAAGTTGTAATAATTCTGAAGTAGCGGTCGTTTCGAATGGTGAATAATACTAGCACCATAGACCAAGACTTCTGCTGGAATCTGAAGATTCTCAGCCATTACGAATAATTCGGCAGATGGAATCTCACGAGCCAAAACAGCCTCAGAAGCACCTGCTTGTTTTCCCCAGAAGTTGATCTGGCGGCTCGAAGTGACCATGGTAGAAGCATCGTAAATCGTTTTGAATGGATAGCCATCTCGTTTCAAGACATAAAAAACGCCCGCATCTCCGACAGTAATATAATCAGCCTGAATTTCCTTTAGAAAATCTAGGAAAGGCTTGATTGAATCCATCATCGATTGGTGCATGAGTGCATTTACAGCTACTGTCAATTCTTTGCCAGCAGCATGGACTAGTTGGGCAATTCGATTTATTTCGTCATAGCTTAAAGTTTGAGGCAATCGTAATCCGTAGTCTTTTTCACCGACATAGATTCGGTCAACCCCTGCATCAATCAGGGCTTGCGCTTGCTCAACACTCTCTGCTGTTGCTGTAATAATAATATTTTTCATAGAACCATTATAACAAAAATTCCGATATTCTAGAAAAATTTATTCATTTTGTAAAATTTGTAACATTTTTGTAACATTTATATAGCTGAATTCATGATAGAATAATAGAGTACTGTTAGGAGAGAGAAAATGCCCGTAAGAAATTTAAGACACTATGATGAAAAATTCGATTATATCGAATTAACCAAACAAACCCAAGAATCCCCTGTTCAGGACTATGCTCCTGAAGTTGAACCCGCGCCTCAATTAAGTGAATTGCTATATTTTTTGAATATCGCTATTTTCTGTGTGTTGACAGTTGTATTTAGTTTTATCTTTTTAGCAACGAAAATGAATACCTTCTTTGCGTTTGCCTTAGCGATTGGTTCTAGCTTTGCTAGTATTCAAGGGTTCCGAATTTACTACAATAAACGAAAAAAATAAAAATCAGGTTCGCCTGATTTTTTTATTTACTCGAATTTTTTTAATTGGAATAACAATTGGAAGACAAAACTTAACTGCCAATTGCTATCTTACCTTCCATAAAAAGAGACTGGGACAAAAGTCCTAGCCTCTCATTTGTTTTTTGATTGTTGAGCAAGACGCAGTGGTTGAGTGGGCTCTACTACGCTGATTTCATCAGCTTTTAAAGCCCTACTCAACTGTGCGGAGGTGGGACGACGAAATCGAATTCTAACGAATTACCGATTTCTGTCCCACTCTCTTTTTTATACTTCTTTTGTTTCTTCTTCGGCTGCTTCTTCAGAATCTTTTTCATCCAACTCTAACACGATGTCTTCTGATTCTGTTTGTTTGCGAATGGATTGAACCAAGTCATTGCCACTTAGATTTTCTTTTTGAAGTTTATCCTTAAAGGAGTGTAAGACTTCTTGAGATTTTTCAACCACATCTTGCGTCTTTTCTTTGACAGACTCCAAAACAGTTCCTGTCGTAATTTCTCCAGAACCAACTTTTTCTTTGGTTTGTTGGATCACTTCTGCTGCTTGTTTTGAAACATCCTTAGCCGTTTGTTTAACCGATTCATGTACTTCTTGAGGATCTTCTTGATAATCTTTTACGAAGCGTACCACTTTTTTAGTGACTTTCTTTCCTTGCTCAGTTGATAAATAGTAGGCTGCTGAAGCACCTGAAATGACACCAATTAATAAACTAGATAAACGTCCCATATTCTTCCTCGATTCTATTTAAATAATTTTGAAGCCATCTGAATCGCTTTTAATCCGATAGAGGCTTTCACTGTTTTTCCACCAGCTGACACTGCTTTGACACTCAATTGACGGGCTTGATCATTCAAATCTGAAACTGACTCGGAAAGATCCGCCACGGCTGTAAAGAGTGGGTCAATCGTTGCAACTTTTTGATTCAAATCATCCGTTAAAACATTAACCTTTGCCAATAGATCATTGGTCTGATGCAAGGTGACATTGACATCTGATGTCAAAACTTGGATGGTTTTTTGCGTCTCATCTACAACTTTTCCAATCTTTGAGAGGAAAAAAATCATATAAATGACAAGCGCTACTAAGGCAAGGCCTAAGAGGCCGTAGGCAATTTCAATAAACATATGTTACTCCTTTGTTTCTACATAATAAGGGGCTTGTTTGCGGCGTTGGTAGATGATGATGGCGAGTCCAACTAAAATCAGGATCATCGATAACCACTGGGAAACACGCAAGCCCGCAAACATCAGGCTATCCGTCCGCATTCCTTCGATGATCATCCGACCAAAACCATACCAGATAAGGTAAAAGGCTGTGATCTCACCTTGTCGCAAAAATTGTGGCTTCCTACGAAGAATCAAGATCAAGAGAAAACCTAGCAGATTCCAACTGGATTCATATAAGAAGGTTGGCTGACGGTAACTACCATCTATATACATTTGATCTCGAATAAAAGAGGGCAGGTAGTTGAGACTTTTAACAGCAGCTCCATAAGCTTCCTGGTTAAAGAAGTTTCCCCAGCGACCAATACTCTGTGCAATCATGACGCTTGGGGCCGCAATATCTAAGAAATCAATTGGCTCAATCAAGCGTCTACGAGAGAATAGATAGAGGACAAGGGCACCTGTCAAGAGGCCACCATAAATCGCGATTCCTCCGTTCCAGATGGCAAAAATCTCACTAAGATGCTGGCTATAGTAACCCCATTCGAAAATAACGTAATAGAGTCTGGCCCCCACAATCGCAAGAGGAAAGGCAATCAAAATGAAATCAATGATATCATCTGGATCAATTTTCTTACGGGGTGCTTCTTTCATAGAAAGATAAACGGCTAGAATCAAGCCAGAGACAATACAAATTGCGTACCAACGAATACTGATCGGACCTAATTGAAGGGCTACTGGATTCATTCCTTCACCTCATTTTGACTAATCAACTGGGACAAACGTTCTTCAAAAGTTTTGGTAGCATCATAGCCCATTTCTTTGGCCCGAACATTCATCGCTGCAGCTTCGATCACGACCGAAATGTTCCGACCAGTCTTCACAGGGATGCGAATCCGAGGAATGGTCACGCCACCGATTTCCAACTCTTCTGCATTATTACCAAGACGATCATAAACCTGATCATTAGCATAATTTTCCAAGTAAACGGCGATTTGGACTTGTGAAGAATCCTTCACAGCACTCGCACCGTAGAGACTCATGACATCGATAATCCCGACACCACGGATCTCTAGTAAGTGGCGTAGGATTTCAGCTGGCTCTCCCCAAAGGGTCATCTCATCTCTCGCATAGATATCGACCCGGTCATCTGCTACAAGGCGGTGACCCCGCTTGACAAGTTCCAAACCTGTCTCGCTTTTTCCGATTCCGCTATCTCCTTGGATCAAGACACCCATCCCATAAATATCCATCAAGACACCGTGTACACTCGTACGTTCTGCTAGCCGACTATCCAAATAGCTAGAAAGCTCTCCAGATAAACGACTCGTTGCAACATTGCTCTTCAAAATGGCTAGTTGCTTCTCTTCCGCAGCACGCAACATTTCTTCTGGAATTTCTAAATTCCGCGCGACAATGATGACAGGTGTCTCTGGCTGGAACATCTTGCGCAAGACCTGATGACGGTTGTGAGAGCTCATTTTCACCAAGTAAGACCATTCTTTCATTCCTACAAGCTGAATCCGCTCAGGTGTGTAATAGTCGAAATAGCCCGTCATTTCAAGACCTGGACGTGAAATGTCCGCAGTCGTAATTTCCTTGCTTAAGAGGCTATCATCCCCATAAACAACCGATAGACGAAGCTTTTCCTGTATATCGCGAACAGTAACTGCCATATCATTCTCCCTTTTCAAATTCTCTCTCTATTATAGCAGATTTTCTCTTCAGACGAGAGACTGAAGTGTCATTTGAAAGATCCATTTTCAACTCCTTTTTAAGGCAAGCAAAAAGAGGCCAAGACAAATGTCTTCAACCTCTAGGAAATGATGGGAACATATAAAGAATGCTCTAGCCTTGGCCTTGCAAAAAATCTGTAATCATAGATTTGATTCCGGTAGAGACCGCATAGACCACCGCATTTGAAGGAAATGCGATCAAGCCGAGCATAAAGACGTAAGGTCCTCCACCCAATAAGGAGAAAACCAGATACACAACTGGCAAAAATAAAATCGAAAACCGATAAATTTGTGGCTTTCTAGCCATTTCTGTTGGCAGAAACAAGAGGTAGAAGAGACTATTCCAAATGCCCAGTGGAAAAAGGAGCATTCCCATCAAAACTGTTCCAACTCCTTCCCCAAAAAAACGATTTAAAATGAAAAACTGTCCTATAAAACTGAAGAAGAGATATAGAATAAAAGCAAGGGAATAGAACTTCTGCTTCACTCGGATCTCCTTTTAGAAAAATGGACTATCATTCTGATCATGGATGGGTTCAGCCTCTTTTCTTCGACGAGGTCGAGGGCCATAGTCAAACATTTCCTGCTCCTCCTCGTCCTTATAAGGTAAGGTCGTATCTAACAGTAAATAGATAATCACACCGATAAAGGCATGAGAAACCGTAAAAAGAATAAACAAGAAGCGTAGGAGAGTTACACTAAGACCAAATTTATCGGCTAAGCCAGCTAGCACACCTGAAACCAGGCGATGTCGTTTTAATTTGTAAAATGATGATGTCATTTGATTTTCCTCTTTCTAGTTAGACCTATTTTAGCAGAGTCTAACTGGAAAGAGATCCGCCTAAAGACCGATTCTCACTCTTGTCTCATTTCAAGGAATTGCAGGCGGCTGTGACAGCTACCGCAGGCATATTTCTTCAGATCGATTTTTCGCTTTCGTCTATACTCTTGGCCACAATGGGGACATTGATAGAGATAGATCCGCTTGACTCGCCCAGCTCTATCTGGTAGAGGAGGTGTGAAACGAAGACCGTCCACTTGCTGGAGGAGTTGCTTAAAGGCTAGATCTTTGTGGCGATAGCCTTTACCTTGATCGTAAAGATGGTAATGGCAGAGCTCGTGGCGGACGATTTTGCGAAAGACCTCTAACCCGAAAGCTTGGTATATTTTCGGGTTGAAATCAAGGTGTCGATCCTTGGGAAAGAAACGACCCCCAGTGGTTTGAAGACGTGAATTCCACTCTGCTTGATGGCGGAATTCTCTCCCAAAATCTTCTAGGGATACTTGGCGTACATACTCAGTCAGATTCATTCGGAGCTACCAAACTGAGATTGACTTTTTCGCGTTCCACATCAATCTTCTTCACCCAGACGGTTACCAAATCACCTACTGAGACGACCTGGCTTGGATGCTTGATAAACTGCTTGCTCATATGGGAGATATGAATCAAGCCATCTTCGTGAATGCCAATATCGACAAAGACCCCAAAGTCAACCACATTGCGCACAACCCCTTCTAATTTTTGGCCAATATGCAGGTCTTTAATATCCAAGACATCCTGACGGAGCACGGGTGCATCAAAGGAATCCCGCAAATCGCGACCTGGTTTTAGGAGATCGGCAATGATATCTTTCAGGGTTTCTGGTCCCAGATCCAGCTGAGTAGACATCTCCTTTATGTTCACAGCTTTTAATTTTTCATGAGCGGATGCATCGAGTTCGGTAATTTCAAGAAGCTGAAAAAGTTTTTCAACTTCCTTGTAACTTTCAGGGTGAACGCCGGTATTGTCCAAGATGTTTTTACTTTCAGGAATGCGTAAGAATCCAGCAGCCTGCTCGAAAGCCTTGGCGCCGAGGCGAGGCACTTTTTTAATCTGTGCTCGTGAAAGAATCATTCCTTCTTCTTCCCGATATTTCACAATATTTTCAGAGATGGTTTTATTGAGTCCTGCTACATGCGCTAAGAGAGAGGGACTAGCCGTATTGATATTGACCCCAACTTGGTTGACGACAGTATCTATCACAAAATCTAAACTTTCTGTCAGTTTTTTCTGATTGACATCGTGTTGGTATTGACCGACACCGATGGATTTGGCATCGATTTTCACCAATTCTGCTAGCGGATCTTGCAAGCGACGGGCAATGGAGATGGCCGAGCGTTTTTCAACGGTTAGCTCTGGGAACTCATGACGGGCCAACTCACTAGCTGAGTAGACAGAGGCTCCGCTTTCATTGACAATAACATAGCGAACTCCTGGATGGTCATGAAGCACCTCTGCGACAAAGGCCTCACTTTCACGGCTGGCAGTTCCATTTCCAATCGCAATAATTTCTACTCCAAACTCCTTGATCAAGGAGGACAGATCCTTTTTAGCCTGCTCAATCTGAGCTGGTTTTGCAGGAGCAACTGGATAGATGACCTGGGTGGCAAGCATCTTTCCTGTCTCATCGACAACAGCTAGTTTAGCACCGGTCCGAAAGGCTGGGTCAAACCCAAGGACCACGCGCCCTTTTAATGGAGGAATGAGCAATAGATTCCGTAGATTCTCAGAGAACAATTGAATGGCTCCGTCTTCTGCCACCTCCGTCAACTCTGTCCGAATCCGACGTTCAATCGCAGGAACGATTTTTTTCTTAACCGCTTGTTGAATAACTTCATCCACATAGGCATTTTTCGTTTTAAAACGAGCCTCAAAAATACGAATGATTCGATCCAGTTGGTGCTCGAATCCGACTTTGAGAACGCCCAATTTTTCCCCACGATTGAGAGCTAGAGTCCGGTAGCCTTGCATATTCTTGATCTTCTCAGAAAAATCATAGTAGATTTCAAAGGTTCTCTTAGGATCTAAGCTTTCATCCTTCAAGGTTGACGTCATGAGGGAATGTCCATGAATTTCTTGATAGGTGAGGGCCCGTAATTGGGTATCCTCTGAAATAGCCTCTACCAGAATATCCACTGCACCAGCTAATGCTGCGGTTTCAGTTGGGAAGGCCTCGCAGGTAAATTTCTGAGCCTCTGCTTTCAAGTCTGGACTATTTTGCAAAATGAGACGTGCCAAGGGGAAAAGTCCTGCTTCTCGGGCAATCGTCGCCTTGGTCCGCCGTTTTTCCTTATATGGGAGATAGAGCTCTTCGACATCCGCTAATTTTTCAGCAGCCTCAATAGCCTGCTTGAGCGCCTCTGTCAGTTTGCCTTGTTCCTCAATCTTAGCAAGGACGGTTTCCTTTCGTTCAGCCAGAGCCGTTAACGATTTGTCCCGGTCAATAATGGCCTTGATCGCTACTTCATCTAAATTTCCCGTCATATCTTTTCGATAGCGGGCAATGAAAGGAATAGTTGAGCCTTCTGCGGTCAGACTCAATACGGTATCGATTTGTTTTAAGCTAACACCCAATTCTTGGGCTATTTTTTCATATTTATCCATAGCCTCTATTATAGCATATTTTGCTGCCAGCAAGGGGTGAGATCGCCTGTTCTGGTCTCTGTTTCAAGGATTTTTCAGAGAATAATTTTGGCCCTATGGTTCTTTCCTTTTATGCTCCATTTCCCCCTTGCTCTTTCCTTTTTGTTATAATGAAAGAAAATAAAAAGGAGGCCCAACAATGGCTATTAAATTCTCAAAAACAGATGATCTTGATAAAATGTTTGAAAATTTTGCGAGTTTTCCGGATGTAGAAAAGAAAGTAGAATTTCCTGAAGAAAAAAAGAAGAAGGCAGAAACTGCTACCACTAAAGAAGCAAAGAAGGCTAAGTAATGACATTCTTTCAACACCTTCCCTCTAGCGTCTTGCAGGCTGGGGCTATTTTTCTCTCGATTATTATCGAGGCCCTACCTTTTGTCCTAATCGGAAGTATCATTTCAGGGATTATCGAGGTCTATATCACCCCCGAGAGGGTCTACCACTTTCTTCCCAAGAATAAATTTGGGCGGATCTTCTTTGGGACCTTTATCGGCTTTATCTTTCCTTCCTGTGAATGTGGAATTGTTCCCATTATCAATCGCTTTCTAGAAAAGAAAGTCCCAAGTTATACTGCTGTTCCCTTTCTGGTGACAGCACCTGTCATCAATCCCATCGTTCTCTTTGCGACCTACTCAGCCTTTGGGAATTCTGTCAAGATGGCCCTCTACCGCGCCCTTGGTTCCCTACTGGTCGCAACGGTGCTAGGGATCTTTCTTGGTTTTATTCAGACAGATTCGATCCAAAAAGAACATCGTAAGGCTGTACATGAACATGATTTTAGGGACTTGAGCAAAGGTCAAAAGCTCTTCCAAGTCTTGGTGCAAGCGATTGATGAATTCTTTGATACGGGACGCTACCTGGTATTTGGTTGCCTCTTTGCCAGCCTCGTCCAAGTCTATGTCCCAACACGGATCCTCACTTCGATCAGTGCGACACCAGTTATTGCTATTCTCCTTCTCATGGTCTTGTCCTTTCTCCTCTCACTTTGTAGCGAGGCGGACGCCTTTGTTGGATCCTCTCTTCTGACGAGTTTTGGAGTAGCGCCGGTTCTTGCCTTTCTGGTGATTGGGCCTATGCTTGATGTCAAAAATCTCCTCATGATGAAAAATTATCTCAAGACCCGTTTTATCTGGCAATTTATCGGGATTGTGAGTGGAGTTGTGCTCCTTTATGCTTGGTTTGTGGGGGTAGTGCTATGATTCGTTTCTTGATATTAGCTGGCTATTTTGAGCTCACCATGTACCTACAATTATCTGGTAAGCTCAATCAATACATCAACTTACACTATTCTTACTTGGCTTATATTTCCATGTTCTTGTCCTTTGTTTTAGCTCTTGTGCAGCTGATCATCTGGGTCAAGCAGATGAAGATCCACAGTCATCTCTCTGGCTTCTGGGCAAAAGTGGCGAGTATTTTCTTGCTCTGTATTCCTTTGTTTGTCGGACTATTTTTCCCTACAGTGACACTGGATTCCCAAACGGTTTCTGCCAAAGGCTACCACTTCCCGGTTGCGGCTGGTTCTTCCAAGGAAATCCAGCAGGACGAAGGGACAACAACCCAGTATCTCAAACCAGATACTAGTAGCTATTTTACCAAATCTGCCTATGAGTCAGAAATGAAGGAAGCAGCAAAGAAATATGTGGATAAAAAGGTGATCCAGGTGACCACTGAGAATTACATGGAAGTCATGGAAGTGATTTATGATTATCCTGACCAATTTGCGGGGAAAACCATCGAGCTGACCGGTTTTGTATACAATGACCCCAATAACAAGGACAGCCAATTCCTCTTTCGCTTTGGGATCATCCACTGTATCGCAGATTCCGGAGTCTACGGTCTCTTAACGACTGGTGCTCCGCAGCATTTCGAAAACAATACCTGGATCCATGCGAAAGGAACCTTGTCCATTGAATACCACAAGCAACTTAAGCAAAGCTTGCCTGTCCTCCACATTAGCGATTGCCAGACCATTACAAAACCGGATAATCCATATGTCTACCGCGTATTCTGATGGAGCTTCCGTTGTAGATCCAAACATCTTATAACTTTTCAAGCTAGAATCCACATTGGTTCTAGCTTTTAGAACGTTGACAAACTTTTTTTGTAAAATAAGTTAAGTGATTTTATTAAGAAAGAATAATGTGTTCCAATTTTTTTATGATCAAGAAAATACCGAAACTTTCCGCCGTGAGAAAAGTGCCTGAAACGTTATTGTTTCAGGCACTCGGAATTATTGAGACCTTAGGCTCAATAATTAGTCTTGGAACTTCGAAGAAGTTCGCTGACGTCCGTACTCACTTAAGGAAAGTTTTTTAATACTTTGTTTTCAAAATGAAAGCTAGAACGCTCCTTCGTTCTAGCTTTTTCTATGCTTTCCTCTCAAATCCTCTAATCCAAGCGGAAAATATTCGGAACAACGATTCCATCAAAGAAATCTTGTGGATTTTATGGTAAAATATGGTTAATAAAATAGGAAATAGGTACTTAAATGTCTTCAAAAGTTATTGTAACCATTTTCGGGGCCAGTGGAGATTTAGCCAAGCGCAAACTCTATCCATCCCTTTTTAGACTCTATAAATCAGGAAATCTATCTGAAAACTTTGCGGTTATCGGAACAGCCCGCAGACCATGGAGCAAGGAATACTTTGAATCAGTCGTGGTAGAATCCATCACAGACCTGGCAGATAGCCCTCAACAAGCCCAAGAATTCGCCAGTCATTTCTACTACCAAAGTCATGATGTTAATGATACCGAACATTACATCGCCCTGCGCGAATTGCAAAATAGCTTGGATGAAAAATACCAAACGGAACACAACAAGGTCTTCTTCTTGTCCATGGCTCCTCAATTTTTTGGAACCATTGCTAAACACCTCAAATCAGAAGGCATTGTGGATGGACAAGGTTTTGAGCGCTTGATCGTTGAAAAACCTTTCGGTACAGACCTAGAAACGGCTAGTCAGCTCAACAAGGAATTGGAAGAAACCTTTGATGAAGAACAAATCTTCCGTATCGACCATTACCTTGGAAAAGAAATGATCCAAAATATCTTTGCCATTCGTTTTGGAAATCTTATTTTTGATAATCTTTGGAATCGAGATTTTATTGACAATATCCAAATTACCTTCGCTGAACGCTTAGGAGTTGAAGAACGCGGTGGCTACTATGATCACTCGGGGGCCCTTCGAGATATGGTGCAAAACCATACCCTTCAGCTTTTGTCTTTGCTTGCCATGGATAAACCAGCTACCTTTACCAAGGATGCGATTCGGGCTGAAAAAGTAAAAGTATTTGAGCAATTGCACAATCCAACAGATGACGAATTGAAGAAATTCTTTATCCGTGGTCAATACCATTCAGGTACGATCAAAGGGAAAAAAGATATCTCTTATCGCAGTGAGCCCAATGTCGACCCTGAATCTACTACGGAGACCTATGCTTCTGGTACGTTCTTTGTTGATAGCGATCGCTTCCGCGGTGTGCCTTTCTTCTTCCGTACCGGAAAACGCTTGACGCAAAAAGGAACCATGGTCAATGTGGTCTTCAAGCAAACCGACTCCATCTTTGGACATAGCTTGCAACCAAATGTCTTGACAATTTATATCCAACCAAATGAAGGTTTCTCATTGAGCATCAACGGAAAAGAGGTCGGAGAAAAATTCAGCATCGCACCAATTTCCTTTGATTATGAAACAGATGCGACTGCAACTGGGGCTTCACCAGAGCCTTATGAAAAATTAATTTTCGACGTTTTGAACAATGACTCAACCAATTACAGCCACTGGCACGAAGTCCGTGCTTCATGGCAATTGATTGACCGGATTGAAAAACTATGGGCCGAAAATGGAGCACCACTCTATGAATACAAGTCTGGATCCATGGGACCAACTGCATCCGATGATCTCCTTGCAGAATACGGAGCCGAATGGGTTTGGAAACCTGAACCTAAGAATTAAGGAAAGCCACCTTCGGGTGGTTTTTTTGATAGCGCAAGGAAACAAAAAGACAAATTGTTCTTCCAACAATTTGTCTTTTTCTATTCGACTCTTAAATCAAGCCTTCCAAGAGGCCTCTCATGAAGTTTTCTGAGTGGAATGGTCCGATGTCATCAATCTTTTCTCCGAAACCAATCAACTTCACTGGAATGTCCAACTCTTCACGGATCGCAAGGACGACCCCACCTCGAGCCGTTCCATCGATCTTGGTCAATACAATTCCTGTCACAGGCGTAATTTTTGAAAATTCTTTAGCTTGCACCAAGGCATTTTGACCGGTTGATGCATCGAGGGCTAGCAAGGTTTCATGCGGAGCATCAGGTACCACACGCTTGATAATGCGACCGATTTTTTCCAGCTCGGCCATGAGGTTGTCCTTGTTTTGCAGACGACCAGCTGTATCAATCATCAGAACATCAATGTTTTCAGCGATCGCGCGTTCCATTCCATCAAAGACGACACTAGCAGGATCTGATTTTTCAGGACCTGTCACAACTGGAACATCTACGCGGCGTCCCCATTCTGCCAGTTGAGCTACTGCTCCTGCACGGAAAGTATCTGCTGCAACCAACATGACTTTCTTGCCTTCTTGTTTGTAGCGGTGGGCTAACTTCCCGATAGAGGTTGTTTTACCAACTCCATTGACCCCAACAAAGAGCATGACCGTAAGACCATCTTGAAAACGAATGGCTTCATTAAATTGGCCATCCTTTTCATACAAGTCCACCAATTTTTCGATGATCACGCGCTTGAGAGCATCTGGTTTTTTGGCATTTTCCAAACGGGCTTCATAGCGCAACTCTTCGGTTAAATTAGAGGCCACTTGAACCCCTACGTCACTCATGATCAAGAGTTCTTCCAATTCTTCAAAGAATTCTTCATCGACTGAACGGAAATTGGCAAAGAAGGCATTGAGGCGTGCTCCAAATCCAGTTCGTGTCTTTTTCAAGCTACGATCGTATTTTTCCTGAATGGTTTCTTGCTGAGGCTCAACCTCGTCTTGAATTGGCTCCTCTGCCTCTTCAACAGTCTTTTCCTCAACGACTGATGCAGCTTCTCCTTCCGGAAGTCTGGACTCGGCTTCTGCTACTTCTGAAGTTTCCTCCACTTGAGCGATCGTTTCTGATACTTCAGGTTCTGAAACCTCATCCTGAGCTTCTACTAGTTCTGGAGCCTCCTCTTCTGTCGTGTTCCCTTCTACTAGCTCAGCTTCAGATGATGGAGAGGCCATCGATGACTCTTCTTCCATTTCTGAACCATTAGCCCCATCTGCTTCCTCACCATTTTCAGTAACTTCCGCTTCAATTTTCACTTCTTCAAGAGGCTCAGTCTCCGTTTCATCAGCTAGTGGTGAAACTTCTTCAGGACTTGCTTCTGTTTGAGCAGGTTCAAAGGCAACTGGAGACTCCTCTACCGGTTCTTGAACTTCAGGAGTCTCTGAAGTTCCTATTTCTTCAACAAGAGGTTCCTCTGCCGGCTCTTCTTGAGCAACGGTTGAAACAGGTTGATGAGTGGCTGCAATTCGCGCTTTGAGCTCTTGGTAGTAAGCCTCCATATCAGCGATTTTTTGCTCTTCCTTGTCATTTTGGGTAGCCGTCGGCTCCTCTTTGACAGTTTCTTCAACCTCCGTACTTTCCGTCACTTCTTCAGAAGACGGAAGCACTTTTTCAGTTTCTTCTTTTTTTCCAAATAAACGATCAAATAATCCCATTTATTCACTCTCCTTTAGCACATAATTTTCAATCGCCCATGCGACGGCATCTTGGTCATTGGTCACAGGGGCCACAAGCGTTGCAACTTCCTTCACTGCTGGAATCGCATTGCCCATGGCAACCCCCAGTCCAGCCCATTGTATCATAGACAGGTCATTGGCTTCATCTCCACAGGCCATGACTTGATCTGCCTCAAGACCCAAAATAGAAGCCAGAGCTGCTAAGCCCGTTGCCTTATGAACATTTTTAGGGCACCATTCCAGCAACATTTCCCGAGATTTAAAAATTTCATAGTCTTGAAATAAGTCCGGCTTGATCTGCTTGATCGCTGCATCTAAAAAGTCTTGATCGATGGCTGTCACACACTTGTTGTAGGAAATCGTGGATGGCAGGTCTTTAAAATCTGTCTCAATAAAGTTCAGGTAGGGATTGTAAAGGGAATAGAGAGACTTTCGATCTGCATGAATCTCATAAACCGTTCCCTCACTGATAGCATCCAGCGGAAGGCCTAGACGGGCTGTTTCATCATGAATGGTTGCGACATCTTCTGGTGCCAAGACAACTTTTGAGAGGATTTCTCCATTATTTCGCTGCACTAGACCACCGTTGAAGGTAATCGTATACTCTTCTTTGAGGCCTGCTGTTCCCAATTCTTCCAAAAGAAAATCCATGGCTTTCAAGGGACGACCAGTGGTTAGAACCACCTTGACACCTTGGGCCTGTGCAGCAGCGAGGGCTGCTCTATTACGAGGGGAGATCTTTTTTTCAGAATTGAGAAGGGTCCCATCTAAATCCAGCGCAATCAAGGAAATCTGACTCATACAATTTCCTCCATGTAGCGGAGGACAGAACCAGTCGCATGGTGGCCGATAACTTTTTCAGCAATCGCCAAGATTTCAGGACGTGCATTTTCTGGCGCTACAGGATGGCCCACGACTTGCATCATATGGAGGTCATTTAAGTTATCCCCGAAAGCCATCACCTGATCCATCGAGATCCCTAGTTTATCCGCTAAGGCGGTAATGGCCACTCCCTTATCGACATAATCGAGGACAATATCAATCGATTCAAAACCTGTCGTCATCGCTTTGACACCGGGGATATTCTCAGTGACCCATTGCTCACCTTCAAGCACAAGAGCTGCATCAAAGTTGGTGGTCAATTTGAAAATTTCATCCTGAATATCCGCTAGACTTTTCACTTTTTGAATATTTTCATTGTAGTGTTGACTCAAGGCCAGATAGTCGGGATCTACTGTTTCTAAGACATAGCTCCCTTTTTTCCCAGTCAAAAGAAGCTTATTCGGGTCTGCATAAGGAGAGGATTTCAAAGCCTCAAAAACACCCAAATAAAAGTCTTTGGACATGGTCGCTTCGTAGAGATCTTCTCCATGAAATTCTACCACACTACCATTTTCAGCAATGAAAATCATCTGGTCCTCAAATCCTTTAAAGAGGGATTTGAGAGAAAGGAGGGCACGGCCACTCGCAGCAGCAAAATAGATGCCTTTTTCTTTGCAGCTTGCTAATACCTTGCGTAAAAGGTCTTGATCGTACTGATGTTGGTCATTTAGAAAGGTTCCATCCATATCCGTAGCGATCAATTTAATATCATTATTCTTCATTTTCTAAGTCTTTCAATTTTACTGAGACGATTTTAGAAACCCCAGATTCCTGCATGGTCACACCATAGATGGAATCTGCAGCTGACATGGTTCCCTTCCGGTGCGTCACGACAATAAATTGGCTTTCCTTATCAAAGCGGTTCAGATAATCTCCAAAGCGCTTGACATTGGCCTCATCTAGGGCAGCCTCTACCTCATCTAGAATGACAAATGGAATGGTCTTGACACGAATAATCGAGAACAGGAGAGCCAAGGCAGACAAGGCCTTTTCTCCACCACTCATGAGGTTTAAGGATTGGATCTTTTTACCAGGTGGCTGCACAGAAATCTCAACACCAGCTGTCAGAAGATCTGGCTCTGTCAGAATCAAATCAGCAGAACCCCCACCAAACATTTGACGGAAAGTGACTTTAAAGGATTCACGAATGGCTTCAAAAGTTGATTTAAAGCGTTCCTTGACCTCGTCATTCATGTCGTTGATGGTAGACAGAAGCATATTTTTCGCAGCCAAGACATCCTCACGCTGGCTGGAAAGGAAATCAAAGCGCCCCTTCACCTCGTCGTACTGCTCGATCGCATCCACATTGACTGGACCAAGTGCCTTAATATCTTTTTCGATGCTCTTGAGCTGGTTTTCAGCTGCTACAAGATTTTCAACAGGTTTGGCCTGTTCTTTGGCTTGGTCAAAGCTTTGCATGAATTCATCGGTAATTTGCGTTAAGAGTTTGTTCAAACGATCCGCATGCTTTTCACGTGTCGCTTCAGCCTTGGCTTGTTGACGAATCCACTCTTCGTTTTTCTTGCGCGCTTGTTCCATCTGTTCTGCCACATCTTCGGCCTGGCCTTCCAAATCATCCAGCTCAAAGCGTTTCCGAATGACTCCTTGTTCCAAGTCCGTTTTCTTGGCTTGTGCCTGCGTCAATTGGTTGGCTAGCTGCTCCACATCCACTGTCTGAACTTTGGCCTCGCCTTGTTCAATCAGCAATTGCAACTGATGCTCTTCTACTTCCAACTGGGAGATCGTTTCTTCCAAGCGACGAGCATCTGTTTGCTCGTAGCTTTGTTGGCTCAACCATTCCGTCTGTTGAAGTCGCAATTCTGCCAATTGCTCTTGCAGGTTTTGTACCTTTTGTTGCAGAACATCTTTATCCGACTTCATGGTTTCAATGTCGCGATTCAGATTTTCTTTTTGAAGCTCAATTTTTGCTAATTGCTCAGTAAGGGATTCCAGCTCTTCTTGGAGAGACTGGGTCGCATCTGTTGCCAATTCTGACTTCAAAGCTTCTAAGAGTTCCTGAATTTCTTTCAGTTGCTCTTGGCTTTGTTGGTAGGCCAATTGGGCCCGCTGTTGCTCTAGACGCGCTTGCTCACCTTGGCTTTGAATAGAGGCCAGGTATTCTTGCGCCTGCTTGAGCAGATTGTCCTTGGTCTCGACCTCCTGCTCTGCTTCTCTCAAACAAGCATCCAGAGCTTGCATTTCCTGCTTCAAACTATCCAATTCTGGTTTGACAAAGACCGTATTTTGGGAACGATTGGCACCACCGGCATATGATCCTCCGGTCCGCAATTCAGTCCCATCCAAGGTCACCATCCGAACTTGATAATTGACTTTACGGGCCGCCTCACGCGCATGCTCCGTCGTATCAAAAATGGCCGTTACGCCAAGCAGGTTTTGGAAAATCTGTTCAAAACGATGCTCATAGGTCACTAAGTCACTCGCAATTCCTAGAAATCCTGCACTGGCTTGAATCAATTCCAGATTCCGAGGGGATAGTTGACGGGCTTTGATGGTCGTGAGCGGAAGGAAAGTTGCACGTCCCAAGCGATTGCGTTTCAAGAAATCGATCGCTCGTGTTGCCGCCTTTTCATCCTCGACAATGATCTGTTGGCTGCTTGCCCCCAGAGCAATTTCAAGCGCTGTCTGGTAGTCTTTTGAGAAACTCAAATTCTCACTAACAGCCCCACAGATGCCTCCTAACCGTTCTGCTTCTTGCAAAACGCTCTTGACTCCTGCATAGAAGTTACTATGGTTCTTCTGAATAGCTTCCAAGCTATTGATCCGCGCCCGTTTGTTTTTGCTCTCATCCATCAAGTCAAACATGGCCGTCTGAGCCTCTTGGTAGGCAACTTTGGCCTGCTCCACTTTTACCAATTGCTCTTGATATTCTACTAGTAAACCTTTGACCGTCGCTTGTGCCTGCTCCAACTCTTCCAATTGTCGGACTTCTTTTTCCTTGGCAGTTTCAAAGTTTGTTTGTGCCTTGGTCAAATCCTCTTGACGATGGCTAGATTCTTGTAGAAGTGCTTGGATCCGGCTCTCAATGGCTGTCCGCTCATTCGATTTTTCAGCCTCTGTCTGCAAGAGCGCGACATACTGCTCGCGTAGATGCTCAATAACTTGTTCCGGATCTTCTTCGTAGTTGGCTAATTCTTTTTCCAACTCTTCTTGTTGCTGACGGTTCTCTGTCAGTCTTTGGTGAAGCACAGCTAGCGTCTCTTGTTTTTGAGCCAGCTCTTGTTTCGCTTCTTCCAGACGGGCCAAAACAGTATCCAGCCGCTCAAGATTTTCCCTGCGACTATGGGCTGCTTGACTCGATTGCAACTTAGCTACTTCGATTTGCTTTTCCAAATCACTGATCAAACGAGTAACCTCAAGTAAGCTGGCCTGGTCCTCAGCTAAACTTTCATCCAACTGATGGCGGGCTTTCTTGATACGTACATTCTCTTCTTCTAAGACCTGACGACGTTGGTAATAAGAAGCCAACTGTTCTTGAATGGCCTTTTCTTCTTGATCAGCCTTTTCATAAAGGTCCTTTGTCAAATCAACTTGAGCAACTAAAACATCCAGCAATAGAACCTGCCGTTCTTGGTCTAATTCCAAGAAACGGCGAGCGACAGTCGCTTGCTTTTCAAGAGGTTGGATCTGTCCTTCTAATTCATAGAGGATGTCCTCCAGACGGTCCAAATTCTCCTGGGTTTGGTTGAGTTTGGTCTCGGTTTCCTTACGCCGCGTCTTAAATTTCAAGACACCAGCAGCTTCTTCAAAGATAGCCCGGCGTTCTTCCGGTTTGGAGTTAAAGATCTCCTCTACCCGTCCTTGGGAAATAATAGAGAAGGAGTCACGTCCCAATCCCGTATCCATGAACAAATCATGAACATCTCTGAGACGTACTTTCTTGCCATCGATCTTGTACTCGCTGTCTCCTGAACGATAAATATGCCGTTCGACACGAATTTCTTTACCAGCCTGTTGGATAAAACCATCCTGGTTATCTAAGACAACTGTGACACAGGCATAATTTAGCGGTTTTCGCGATTCTGTCCCTGCAAAGATGACATCAGGCATCTTGCCCCCACGTAAACTCTTGACACTAGATTCCCCCAGGGCCCAGCGCAAGCTCTCCGTGATATTTGATTTTCCAGATCCATTGGGCCCTACAACAGCAGTGACTCCTTTGTCAAACACGACTTTTGTCTTATCCGCAAAGGATTTAAAGCCTTGGATTTCAATCTCTTTTAGATACATGGCCCATCATTCCTCGTTTCAACTGCATTGCGGGCTGCTTCCTGCTCCGCTAACTTCTTGGAACGACCATGACCATGTCCCATCGTTTGACCGTTCACGAACACTTCTACTTCAAACTCTTTCGCATGAGCTGGACCGGACTCGCTAACCACTTGGTATTGGATCTCCACATCTCCGTGAACCTGTAACAGTTCTTGCAGGCGGGTCTTGTAGTCAATGACTTGAGAAAATTGACCCGTTTCAACCTTGGGAATCATGACCTGATAGATGAATCGTTTGACTGCTTCCACTCCTTGATCCAGTAAAAGAGCACCTAAAAAGGCTTCAAATAAGTCACCAAGAATCGTATCACGGTCCCGGCCACCAGATTTTTCTTCGCCCTTGCCCAGTTTGATGAAATGGTCAAATTGGCAATCCCGAGAAAAACCAGCCAGACTTTCTTCACGGACAATCATAGAACGGAATTTGGACAAATCTCCCTCCGGTCTGTTTGGGTGTTCCTTATACAAATATTCGGAAATAACTAATTGAAGAACAGCGTCTCCTAAAAATTCCAAACGTTCGTTATGTGAAATTTTTAAGAGGCGGTGCTCATTGGCATAAGAGGTGTGAGTAAAAGCGGTATCTAATAAACTGCTATCTGAAAAAACGATCTGAAACCGTTCCGATAACAGGGTTTGTAATTTCTCCATGGGAAGCCTACTTTCTAATAAATTTATACTCTTAAGTATACCAAAATTTTAATACGATTACCATTAGATATCCGTTAGATACAGTTGATTGCTTTTACTATATTTCAGGTGTGCTTGGATATTGATCCAATAAGTTGAATATCACGTTTGTAAGTTTGCTCCATGAATTTTAAGTTTCTTCAACTTTCACGTTTCTATATCTTACCAACTTAACATTCATTTCTTATAGAAGGTTTTATTTCTTGCACCCACTTATTTTTTTACCCCTTTCTGATATAATAGTCACAGAAAGGAGGGCTTTATATGCCTTTTACTGAACTTGAAGTCCAAACTTGGACATTGTATACAACTGTAGTTATTGCTCTAGTAGGGTTCTTTTTTAATATTGTATCCCTTCATCGCACAAAACGAGCTGAGGAAGATATGGCTAGGCCATATGTAAATGTCTTTGTCGATTTATTTGAAATAAAGGACCGACAAAGAGTTTATGTAATTAAAAATTTCGGTAAGACACCCGCCTACATTACAGACATAACTGTTATTGGAAATCTGGGTATCTATAATCAGCATAATTTTAAATCTCTTGTTGGAAGCATGATTGCTCCTGGTCAAAAATTCACTTCTAATATTGAAGATGATTTTAAAGGATCATCGAAAATCACGATTTCATACAGAGATAACAATAGGAAAGTATACCAAGATACTTTTACACTGGATACAAATATAGGTTTGACTATGTCATACACTCTAAATGAATCTAACAAAACAGATGAGATTCCAAGCACTATAAGACAATCTACAATGGCGCTGTTACGTGCGTTTCGCTAATTTTAGTTCCATTGTCATAACAAACTACAGTTCAAACATCTCCACTTGTTTTAATATTGATATGTACTTTTTCATCGTCAAGCGTGTTGGCGATGATTTTATTTTTTGCATCAATAGCGTCATTAATATTATTTGCATAAATTTCGTATACAACATCAACATTTGCATTAGCCATGTAATTTTCACCTCCTATCTAAATTCGTCCAAGCTGACCTCCAGTGCATCAGCTAATTTGCACATATTCGTCCAAGACATCTCTTTCAATTTACCAGCCTTTAAGTTGGAAAAATTTGATTGAGAAATACCCGATTTTTTAGCTAGTCGATATACTGACCAGCCTTTTGATTTTAATTGTTGTTCAATCTTTTCCCAAATTTTTAACACTATATGTTGTGTATCCACAACACATTCAATCCTTTCTAGTACTATATATTGACAAATAAAAGCTTTTACATTATAATCTATCTTGACTGAGACCTCTCACCGTTTTAGTCAAGAATTTAATAGAAAGAACGAAATAATAATTATGGATCCTAACCAATTTCAAGACTTCCTTCCTCTTATTACAGGATTTTTAGGAGGAGCTACTTCAGCCGGTGTGTTCGCTGGACCTATTCAAACATTACAAGATTGGTGGTATATCAATTACGGCCATAACGTTTCTAATCAAGCAGCATTATTACGTGCAAAGAATGAAATAGACGTTGAAAATCTCAGAAATAGCACACTTCAAGAAGTGGCAGCTATCCCGCCAGAAAATATCCAAGAACCGCCTCTAAAAATATTAGGTCCTGCTTTGGAAGCATCTAAATATTATATTGAAGAGGAAGAGCTTCGCTCTATGTTTGCGAAAATATTAGCAAGTTCATTTGACGATCGAAAGAACTCAGTCATACACCCTTCTTTCGTTGAGATTGTTAAGCAGTTAGACGTAACAGATGCACGTATTCTCCAAGTCTTAAAAGAACATGATTACACAACAGGCTCCCCAATTCCTTGCATGAAGGCTGTAATAAATTCCGACAGTGGTTCTAAAATAATATTCCCAATCATCTACTTTATAAATGGATCTGAAGGGATTAATGAACTCGCCCCTTCTCTATCGAACTTAGAACGGCTAGGTTTGTTAAAGATTAATGATGATAGATATTCTGCAAATGATTCAAATTATGATTTCATTAGAAGCAGCATCGCTGTTCAATATATTCTTCAGGACCATCCTGAAGTAAGTGTTGAAAAAATGTGTTTTTCTATCACTCCTCTGGGGAAGAATTTTTTGGAAGTCTGCTTGTAATTGATTTGGCGAATTCTTCTACACTTGATTTTTCAAAATCCATATATTTTTTATATAAAATATTTACTCTGTGTATATGGTAGTGCATCATTGTTGTTGAAACGATAAAAGATGTTAATATTGAAATGATTAATGTTTCCATAGTATCTCCTTTCTTGTGACATTAAACAGAGCAGTTCTCAGAATTTCGTTGAGGGCTGTTCTTTCTACTTCGTCCGCCATTTCTTGAACCTCCTACTTAATTAAATTTAAAATTACAATTACAATAATCGCTCCTACTGCGATTAAACCACCGATTTCCCATCTTTTGTCGTCCATTGCTTTTCTCTGGACAGTATGCTAAACTTAAGTCGTAGGGTTGGGGCTTTCGCCCCTCCTACAACTTCGAGAGCAACTCTTATTTGAATAAGAGTTGGAGAATCACGGCTATCAGTGCGATGATTGCCGATATCACTGTGGCTCTTGGTTGACACAACCAAGGGTCTTTTTTCTTTTGCCTTCGGTTCAGCATACTGTCCTTCCTTTCTTTTGTTTTGGGTTAATTCCTTAACCTTGACTATAATATCTCATTAATGAGATATTGTCAATAATTTTTTTTATTTTTTTTAAAAATTATTTTTGTTTTATATAAAATTGTGGTACAATCTCATTAAAAGAATATAGGAAGAAACAATTATGGTAGGAAGAGATAAACTGACGCCTCTTGAGATAGAAATGCGTTTAAAAATTGCCAATGAGTTAAACAGACTTAAAAAAATGGCTAAACTCAGTCAGCAAGATATTGTTAGAGAATCTGGAATATCACAAAGCACATTGAGTCAGTATTTTTCTGGAAAGAGATTGCCGTCTAAGACAAATAGTAAGAAACTAGCTGACTTTTTTGATGTTCCTGTTGAGCAAATCGATCCTCGATTAGATACTACTTCTTCTATTGTAAAAAACGAAATCGCACAAAAAATTGATAAAGTTGTATCTAAACTCGACCCAGAACCATACCAGCGTAATGTACTGACTTGTGCAGAGAGGCAACTTGAAGAACAAAAGCAAGCTAAGAAGAGACTTGCTGAGGTGCATGATATAGTCGTAGAGTATGCATCATATAACTACTACGACCAACCTGTATCTGCTGGTACAGGGCAATATCTAAACGAAGTCCAGATAGAGACAATCCAGTTGCCTGTGAAGGTGGACGCTGACTTTGTTTGTCCGATTTATGGAGATTCCATGGAGCCAGATTATAAATCTGGGGATTATGTCTTTGTTAAATTGACGGTAGAACTTCCAAGTGGTACGGTTGGAGTATTTGACTACGAGGGAGAAGCCTATATCAAACAGCTTATCATAGAAAAAGACAAGGCTTATTTGAGAAGTTTTAACAAGAAATACAAAGATATACCGATCAATTCGGACAGTGATTTTAGGATAATCGGTAAGGTCGTGGATGTGTACAGGGAAGAAAGAGAGAAATAATATGGGATTTTTTGATAATGTTAAACAAGAAAGTTCTTTTTCTGGAGCTTCAGGAGCAACTGGATTGAACTATGTTGTGCTTCAAGTAACACTTAAAGAAAAGTTATTTGGTACTGGATCTGGAAACCTCACTGAACTTGAAGATGTGATTAACAAACAAGTTGCCAAGGGATACCGACTCCATTACCATTAGTACAGCTAACGGGGGCAGCAAGGGCCTAGGTGGAGGAGATCGCATCCAGGCTACAATGGTGTTTGAGAAAATTATTTAGTTAGATTTTTTTATTATCACCTTCACAAAAGATATTGGAGAAAATATGAAAGAAATAATTTATTTAGATACAAATCTAGTTAATTCATTATTAGCACAATTAGATCTATGATCCAGGAAGAGTTTAAGAATATTGTAGGAGCGTGAAGATGGCGGAATATGAAATTTTTTTACCAAGAACTCTGAATAACGAATATTCCATTCTGCTTGAACTCTATCAACAAATAGAGAATATTCTTCCAGTTCTAGAAGAAAAAGATAGTGTTATTTTTAACTTTGAAAATATCCGTTGGATAAATGCTGAAATGACCGTTTTTTTAGGGATGATATTTAGCGAAGTTAATGCTAGAGGAGCAACCGTATATGCTTTATTAGATAATCTTTCACTAAAATCAAAGGAAATCCTTTTAAAAAATGGATTTTTAAAACATTTCGGTCTTAAATATGAGCTAGATGATGCCTATAACACCACCATTCCATTTTTTAGAAGAAATATAGAAAATATCGAAGAAATTGACGAATATATAGATGATGAGTTGTTAAGGCAGATTCGGACTAAAACCTCTGAGGATTTTTTAGGCGAGATAAAAGAGGCCTTGTTAGAAATCATCCATAACGTTCGAGATCATTCTCATTCAGATGTACTCTATATGTGTGGCCAACATTACCCTCGTAAACCTAGTGATAGTAAAAAGGGAACCATATCTTTTGCTATATCTGACAATGGTATTGGAATGATAGAAAACATAAAAACCAAAGGACATTCTTTTCCTGATTCAGTAGATTACTTTGAGTGGGCTTTTGATAAAGGAACTTCTACAAAAGAAAATTTTGACAGCGGAGTCGGATTATACTTACTTAAGAAAAAACTTAACGGAAAAGGCGAGATTCGAATAGTATCGAATAACGGATACTATCACATCGATAAAACTGGCTATATTACCTATTTAGAGTTCCCGTTTAACATCTCTGGAACACTTGCAATCATCACTATTTTTCTTGATGATTGCCAAACCACTTCCCTTTCTGATACAATAGATTTATCAGGACTACTAGAAGAATGGTTTATATAAAGGAGCAAATATGACAACACTAAATATTGCTGAGATTATCAACAATAAATCAGCTATCCTGTCTGACACTGGAGAAATTGTTTTCCAGAAAATTAAAGAATACGTTGAAAAAGATGAACCGGTGACACTAGATTTCACAGGAATTGAAACACTGACCACAGCTTTTCTAAATCTTGCAATTGGCCAGCTTTATGACTTAAAACCAACAGACCAACTAACAAAGTTAGTAAAGATAAAAAAATCATCAGTCAGCAATTCTCATTTACAAAAGATTGGTCTTGTTCTAACTAATAGCAAAGAAAAAAGACAAGAATTAGCCGATTTGCAGGATGAGGTAATGCAGGATGGCTATTAGTAAAGATTTAAACACTTATACCTTACGACCGGGTGAAAGTTTTTTAGTTGATACAAATGTTTGGGTATATCTTTTCTCACCTTTTTCGACCAGTGACTTTGGTTATCAAAATTTCTTAGACGAAGCCCAGAATAAAAATTGCAAGCTCTTCATAAACTCACAAATCATTTCAGAGTATATCAATGTTATTTGTAGAACAGCTTATGAAAAGTATGTAAGAGCTAATGGATTAACTAAGAATAGATTTAAGTTCAAACGTGATTACCAACAAACTGAAGATTACTTAAACAATTATCAAATAGCTTGCGACAGCGTAAAAAATGACCTTTTGAAGTATAGTAAGATTTTACCAATAAAACTTTGGCATATTCGCAACAGTTTGAATGATTACCATCAAATGAAAGACTACAACGACCTTCTCTATACTAAGATGACAAAAGGGAAAATTAAAATCGTGAGTCACGATAAAGATTTCGGTAATCATCCAGAAGATATTATCTGGTTACATTATTAAAAAATCCCCATACTCTCCTTCGCCAAAAATTGAGTATGAGGAAATCTCTTATAAGAAACAACCATTCAAAAGGTCGTTTTCTTATACCCATTTTAACAAGAAATGAGGTAAAAATCAATGATCAAAAAATATTTAACCAAAGACGGTGAAACCCGTTATATGCTCCAAGCGTATCTTGGTGTTGATCCATTTACTGGCAAGCAAAAACGCACGACTCGTAGAGGGTTTAAAACGCAAAAGGAAGCAAAGAAAGCAGAACGGGATCTACTGCTATCTGTTGAAGAGAATGGCTTTACAGATCACTCTAGCAAGCCTACGTTTAAAGAGGTAGCCGACCTGTGGCTAGAGAGCTATGAAACGACTGTGAAGCCTACGACATACCAAAATACAAAGAACTATCTCAATGCTATCATAGAACATCATTTTAAGGAAATTCGAATAGAGAGCGTGTCCGTGGCCAAGATGCAAAAGATTGTCATAGAATTAAGTAAGAAATATGTGACTTACTTAAATTATCTGTCAATCATCAATCGTGTATTTAAGTATGCTGTGCATCTGGATATTATCCAGACCAATCCAGTTGATAGGATCATACGACCTAAGCAGCAGAAACCACGCAAGGAAAAGATAGCACTCACCAAAAAAGAATTAAACAAATTTCTCACGCTGGCGAAGAAAGATGCCAGACCTGTCCTGTATGCTGCATGGCACACACTCGCTTATACTGGACTGAGACGAGGGGAATTGCTAGGCCTTGAATGGTCCGATGTTGATTTTAAAAATAAGACGATATCAGTTAGTAAGACACTTGTCACGATTAATGGCAAGCTGTCCACTCAATCACCTAAAACCAAACGAAGCGCACGGACGATCTCGCTAGACGATAGCACGGTACAGGTATTAAAAGATTGGAAATTAGAGCAGAAGAAACTATTTTTTAAATTAGGTGTTAAGTCCAAAAATATCGTCATCACAAATACCAAGGGCGGTTACCTCGACTTTGCTCATTTTCGGAACGAACTGCGATACTTCCTCGGCAAGCACAAACTGAAACAATTTAGTGTGCATAGTCTGCGACATACACACGCAAGTTTGCTTTTCGAAGCTGGTATAGAGCCTAAAACCATATCGGACAGATTGGGCCACTCAAATATCCAAACGACACTCGATATGTACACACATTTAAATGACAAACAGCGGTCAGATGTTGCAGATCGCTTATTAAAATTTCTCGAAGCGTAGTCAAAAACGTAGTCAACCCACGGAAACCCTTGATACACAAGGTTTTTTACTTTTATACCAAAAAAGAAGCACGAACGCACTTCTTTTCCTAGTTCTAGGGCCTGAATTCTCCAATTTTAATCAGGACCTTCTTCTGTTTGATTTTCGGACTTATTGGGAATCACTTTTAAGAGATAATAGGTGATAAAAATCGTCAAAGCCCCTAAAGCAAGCTTCACCCAAATAATCGGGGCCAGATAGATTGAAATCCCCATCAGAATGTAGATCTGAAGAAGAATCCATTTCTTCCGTTCTTTGGCAATCGATTTGGTCTCTCGGTAATCCGCTACATAGGTTTGATAAAGCTTGGTTTGGTAGAGCCAAGTTTCAAAGCGTTTGGAACTTTTAGCAAAGCAGGCCATCGATAGCAATAAAAAGGGAGTCGTCGGTAAAATCGGTAAAGGAATCCCAATAATTCCTAATCCCAAAGACACAAAACCAATCGTAAGATAAACAAGGCGCATTTACTTCTCCTTCACACAATACAATTTTCGAACCTTTTCAGTAAACAAAAAAAGAAAAAAACCTACATCTATATTTAAAAAAGGAAGCAACTAACAAGGTGACAGTTGCTTTTCTCTATTTTATATCTTCGTCAAAGGGGTCGCGGTGTCTGGTGATGTATCCAGCACCTCAAAATCATGACCGACAGCTAAATCTGCTCTGGCCAGTTGGTTCTCCATGGTCATATGGGCTAATTCTTTGATATTGTTCTCTTTTGACAAATGCCCCAGATAAATCTTCTTGGTACGATTTCCCAAGGTCCGGATCATGGCATCTGCCCCATCTTCATTAGAAAGGTGGCCCAGATCAGATAAGATCCGTTGCTTCAAACGCCAAGCATACGAACCTGCTCGAAGAATCTCTACATCATGGTTGGACTCAATCAGATAGCCATCCGCATCCGCGACGATTCCTGCTAAGCGATCGCTCACATAGCCCGTATCCGTCAGCATGACAAAGCTCTTCCCATCCTTCATCAAGCGATAAAATTGAGGGGCTGCAGCATCGTGACTAACGCCAAAGCTCTCAATATCAATATCTCCGAAAGTCTTGGTCTTGCCCATTTCAAAGATATGCTTTTGAGCATCATCGACCTTTCCTAGATACTTGGTCCCTTCCATAGCCTTCCAAGTGGCTTCATTGGCATATAGATCCATCCCATATTTCCGCGCTAAAACACCCACACCATGGATATGGTCTGAGTGTTCGTGCGTAATCAGAATGGCATCTAAATCTTCTGGTTTGCGATCAATTTCAGCCAATAGTCCCGTAATCTTTTTCCCTGATAGCCCTGCATCAATGAGCAGTTTTTTCTTTGGTGTCTCAAAGTAGAAAGAATTTCCACTAGAACCTGAAGCTAAAATACTGTACTTAAATCCCTCTTCTGTCATTGACTCCTTATTCTTCCTCTTCTGTATCCCAATCGTCTTTAATCGCATCTTTGTCGTACGGCAAGACAATGGTAAAGGTAGATCCCTTACCATATTCACTCTTGGCCCAAATAAAGCCTTTGTGCTGCTTAATGATCTCCTTAGCAATGGCTAAGCCCAGACCAGTCCCACCTTGGGCCCGGCTACGCGCCTTATCCACTCGGTAAAAGCGATCAAAAATGCGCGGCAAGTCTTTCTTGGGAATCCCCAAGCCCTCATCTGAGATGGAGATAATCAACTGGGCGTCTGTCGTTTTCATCCCTACCTTGATCTTTCCACCATCAGGAGAGTACTTGATGGCATTGTTCAAGATATTGTCGATCACCTGGGTCATTTTATCCGTATCAATTTCCACCCAAATCGGGGTGATTGGATATTCACGGATCAGTTCATACTTCTTGGTATCTTCTTGCGATTGACTCTTGATCTTATCAAACCGGTTTAAAATAAAGGTAATAAAGGCCGTAAAGTTGGTCAACTCGATGTCCAACTGACTAGTTTCATTATCGATCCGTGACAAGCTCAAAAGATCTGTGACCATGCGCATCATGCGGTTGGTTTCATTCAGTGAAACCTTGACAAAATCTGGTGCCACCGGCTCTGACAAAGCGCCATCATCTAGGGCTTCCAGGTAGGATTTCACACTGGTCAAAGGTGTTCGCAGTTCATGACTTACATTGGAGACAAAGAGGCGACGTTCCCGTTCTTCCTTTTCCTGCTCTGTCGTATCGTGCAAGACAGCTACCAGACCAGAGATAAAACCTGACTCGCGACGAATCAAGGCAAAGCGCACACGAAGGCTTAAGTATTCTCCATTTTCATCCTGGGAATCGATGGTTAACTCTGGTACTTCAGTAATCAAGCTTCGCAGGTCATAGTCGTCTCCAAGCGAAAGCAAATCTAAAATACTGGTATTGAGCACCTCATCTGGATTGACATTCAATTGCTTGGCTGCCATTTCATTGACCATGATGATCTGACCGCGTCTGTTGGTCGCAAGCACCCCGTCTGTCATGTAAGAAAGGATACTGGTCAAACGCTTGGTTTCTTGTTCCAAGTTTTCATGCGTCAGGCGAATGACCTCAGATAGATCATTGATACTATTGGTCATATCCGTCAGTTCTGGACTTCCTTGCATGTCGACCACTTCAGAATAGTCCCCTGCAATCAGATCTTTAATTTTGGCGTTTAATTGTCTGAGCTTGATATTGTCCCTACGGTTTTCTAGCAAAAGCAAGGCTACCACAATGATAAACCCAACCGTAATCAGAACAAAGACAAGGTTCGACGACATTACAAATTGTTTTAGTTGATCAATCATTGTTTCTCATATAATATCCAACACCACGACGGGTCAAGATATATTCTGGACGTCCCGGTGTGTCCTCGATTTTTTCACGCAAACGACGAACCGTCACGTCTACTGTCCGAACATCACCAAAGTAATCATAGCCCCACACCGTCTCAAGAAGGTGCTCACGGGTCATCACTTGACCGACATGGGTCGCAAGGTGATAGAGCAATTCAAATTCGCGATGGGTCAAGTCCAATTCTTTGTTGCCTTTTTGAACCAAGAAAGCATCTGGAAGAATGTGAAGATCACCAATGACAATTTCCGTATCGGCCTCATTTTCAAGCTGAGGATCAGCCGCAAACTCAGAACGACGCAACAAGGCTTTCACACGCGCTTGCAATTCCCGATTCGAGAAGGGTTTGGTGACATAGTCATCCGCCCCGATTTCAAGCCCAATGACCTTATCAAATTCCGTATCCTTAGCAGATAGGACAATGATCGGCACATTGCTAGTCTTACGAATCGTCCGCGCCACTTCCAAGCCATCAATCTCTGGCAACATCAAATCTAGAATAATGATATCCGGATTTTCAGCCGCAAAGACCTCTAAAGCTTCCCGACCATCAAAGGCTGTCAATACCTCATAGCCTTCTTTTGCCATGTTAAATTTGATAATATCTGAAATTGGTTTTTCATCATCAACTACTAATATTTTTTTCATCTTACATACCCGTTTCTAATGCTACTTTTCCTTATCAATCTCTATCTTCTTATTATATCAAACTTATGAAGAAATGTGGAGTCTCAATTGCTGGACTTTCCAATAAGACAAAGCAAAAAGACTGAGATCGTTACATCTCAATCTTTTTATTTTTTCATTATTTCTCAACACGTGATTTGTTGGCGATATCAGCTAGGATTCCTGCTACATACTCATCATGTTTAAACATTAAAACGGTATCTACTTTCAGAGGAGATATCGTTTTTCTTCTTCGGATAAGGATACAAAAATTTCTGCCTTCACTATCTTTTAAATTAATTGATTTCTTCAGAGAAAGACTGTAAAATTTTTGATATAATGTCAAGGATGGACTGATGGATAGTTAAAAGATAATGTTCAAAAAAATCATAGGTAAGAATTAAAAACATGTCAGTTTGGACAGAAGGCTCTCTACCATCATCCATGCAGAAACAAGATTATATGAAATAAAAGGAGTAACCAATGTCCGGAAACTATTCAACACGTGAATTCCGCGAGAAACTATATGATGACCTTCATGTTCGATTAAGAGATACAGTGATTTTGATGTGTGCGATTTTTATTGCCTCTATAGGTCTAAATATGAATTCAACAGCTGTCATTATTGGAGCCATGCTGATTTCCCCTCTTATGACACCGATTGTTGGACTGGGATTCGGTTTAGCTATTTTTGATACGCGTTTAATCAAGCAATCTCTAGAGGTTTTATTTACTCAAGTATTGGTCAGTTTGCTTGTCTCGACTCTGTATTTCTGGATTACTCCCTTATCTTATGCAAGTAGCGAGTTGATTGCACGAACATCTCCAACCATTTGGGATGTTCTCATTGCTATTGCTGGTGGGATAGCAGGTGTAATTGGTTCAAGGAAAAAAGAAGCAAACAATATCGTGCCTGGCGTAGCCATTGCAACAGCTTTGATGCCACCTATCTGTACTGCAGGCTATGGTTTAGCTAATGGAAATGTGCGATTTTTATTCGGGGCTCTCTATCTTTTCTTGATTAACTGTGTCTTTATCATGCTAACCAATATTGTTGGAACAAGAATTTTAATGAGAAAATCTCCCTTAAGTTCATTTAAAGAGCTAAACATTAAAATGAAAATTGGCTTGATATCCTTGATTGTATTATTGGTTCTTCCAGCCAGCTATTCAGCAGTCACTCTGACGATGGATCAAGCACGAAAAGAAGGGATTAAACAGTTTGTAGGCAAAGAGTTCTCTAATCATACGATCATTAATCAAGTCTACAAGTCAAGTAGCAATGAATTAGTCTTGACAGTTGTTGGAGATCCGATTTCAGAAGAAGAATTAGAAACAATTCGCCAAAAGCAAGCCTCTTACGGTATTCAATCTGTTCAATTGAAAGTCAATCAAGTCCATAATTCGACAAAATTAGATAGTGAGATGACCAAGGAATTTTATGAAACCATTAACAAGTATATCGATCAAAAACTCTCTGAAAAAGATTCTCAAAAAGATCTCATAAAAGAAAATGAAGCAGACAAGGACTGAGGATAGTGAACTTATCTAACTCGAGGAAGCAAATCTTGGGAGGATATCCTATATCCAAAAGTTAGTGGATAGAAAGGATTGTTGATGAGGATACTATTTGTGGTGGTTTGACAGATCACTACTAGCTCAGCTTAATCAAAATGTAAAAAAGCAACAACTATTTCAGTTGTTGCTTTTTAGGTGGCTGAGATTTTGTTCTAGGTTAAATGGTTTATTTCTCAACACGGGATTTATTTGCAATATCTGCAAGAATCAATTCTACAAATGCATCCACTGACATGGTTTCTGTTTCTTTTTGACCATAACGACGTACGTTTACAGCCTTGTCTTCCATTTCCTTGTCACCAACAATCAATTGGTAAGGAATTTTTTGAGTTTGTGAAGCACGGATCTTGAACTGCATTTTTTCATTGCGTTCATCCACATCTGCACGAACACCACAGTCACGAAGTTTCTTAGCCACTTCCCAAGCATAGTCCACGTGTTTTTCGTTCGATACTGGGATAAGGGTTACTTGGTGAGGAGCAAGCCAGGTTGGGAAAGCTCCCTTGTAGTTTTCAATCAAGATCGCAGTAAAGCGTTCCATCGTTGAGATAACCCCACGGTGGATCATGACTGGACGGTGTTCTTCTCCGTCTGCTCCGATGTAATGAAGATCAAAGCGTTCTGGAAGCAAGAAGTCCAATTGGATAGTTGAAAGAGTTTCTTCTTTACCAAGAGCTGTTTTCACTTGGATATCCAATTTTGGTCCGTAGAAGGCTGCTTCTCCTTCAGCTTCATAGTACTCAACACCCATATCATCAACGGCTGCTTTCAACATGCGTTGCGCATTTTCCCACATTTCATCGTTGTCAAAGTATTTGTGTTTGTCTTCAGGATCACGATAAGACAAGCGGAAACGGTAATCCGTCAAGTTAAAGTCTTCATACACATCGATGATCAATTGAAGGATCTTCTTGAATTCTTCCTCGATTTGTTCTGGAGCCACAAAAGTATGACCATCATTCAGAGACATTTCACGGACACGTTGAAGACCAGTCAAAGCACCTGATTTTTCATAACGGTGCATCATACCAATTTCAGCGATACGGATTGGCAATTCACGGTAAGAATGCACATGGTGTTTGTAGACTTCAATGTGGTGAGGGCAGTTCATTGGACGAAGAACAAACTCTTCTCCATCCCCCATATCCATTGGTGGGAACATGTCTTCGCGGTAGTGATCCCAGTGACCTGAAGTTTTATAAAGTTCTACAGAAGCAATTGGTGGAGTGTAGACGTGTTGGTAGCCTGCTGCTACTTCTTTATCAACGATGTAGCGTTCCAACTCACGACGGATGGTCGCACCATTTGGCAACCAGAATGGAAGACCTTGACCAACTTCTTGAGAAATCATGAAGAGGTCAAGCTCTTTACCAAGTTTACGGTGGTCACGTTCCTTAGCTTCTTCACGCATTTGAAGGTAGTTCTTCAAGTCTTTCTTGTCAAACCAAGCTGTACCATAGATCCGTTGCATCATCGCATTGTCGCTATTCCCACGCCAGTAAGCACCAGCAACGTTCAGAAGGTGGAAGATTTGGATGCGACCAGTTGATGGGACGTGTGGGCCACGGCAAAGGTCAACGTATTCACCTTGACGGTAGATGGTCAACCCACCTTCGTCTTCTGAGTGTTCTTCAATCAATTCCAATTTGTAGGGATCATTTTTGAAGATTTCACGCGCTTCATCCTTGGTAACTTCTTCACGGATAGATGGGAAGTTTTCTTTCACGATTTTCTTCATTTCTTCTTCGATACGAGGAAGGTCTTCATTAGAAATTTGACCAGCTTGGTTGTCTGTATCGTAGTAGAAACCATCTTCGATCGCTGGACCGACACCCAAGTGAATATCTGGGAAGAGGCGACGAGCTGCTTGGGCAAACAAGTGTGCCGCTGAGTGACGCAAGATTGGAAGAGCATCTTCGTGATCAGGTGTCACGATTTCAATGCTTCCATCTTCGGTGATGGCACGAGTTGTGTCAATCAATTTGCCGTTGAATTTACCAGCAAGAGCTTTTTTAGCCAAAGAATTGCTGATAGATTGGGCAATTTCAAAAGTAGTAACGCCAGATTCGAATTCACGAACAGCGCCATCTGGGAAAGTAATCTTAATCATGATTTTCTCCTTATAAAGTTTTTAGTAGCTAAATGGGTGGGAGGTGTCTTTGAACATTGGAATCATCTCTCCTTTTGATTTCCTCATTAAGAAATCAAAAAAGCGACCTCCTCGAAAGGACGTCGCAACGTGGTTCCACCTTCATTTATGTTCCTCAAAAAAGAGGGACACCTCTGATTGGCTCTAACGTAGCCACCGTTTTATGTTTGCATAAAAGAATCACGAGTAGTCCCAAACCTATCCTCTACGCGATTTCCAGCCCCACGCGCTCTCTATCAGATTTCCTAGATTTGATATGTCTCTGTCAGTTATTATAGCACGATTGAAAAATTTTGCAAGAAAAAGTTTCATTTTCAATCAAAGAAATGCGTGATTTTACGGATTTTCTTTACTTGTTTGACCGAAGCCTTCATCATCTTCACAGATCCATTGACCGGAAGAGCAATCACCTTGGTCGGGATTTTCACAATGGTCTTAGACATCCGCTTGACCCGACTTTGCTCAGGATTCAAATCATTTGAGAAGTCTTTAGAGATGATTTTATCCAAGTAAAATTCGTAGACCCGACGGCCAAAGGTTGCTGCAGAAATATCATCAATCTTTTCTGCCCACTTGGTCTCATCGATTGCGGGCATCTCGTCAATCGCTTCAAGAATCGCTTGCGCCAGATCGCTCTCTTCATAAAAGAGCTTTCCAAACATAGGATCATCAATCACATGATCGAGATAAGGATTGCCATGAGCGATGATCGGGGTACCACTTGCAATACTCTCTAAATAGGTCAACCCTTGCGTCTCACTCGTTGAAGCTGAAATAAAGAAGTCAGCCGCTTTATAGTAGAGAGCTGTCTCATTTGGTGGGATCATCCCTGTAAAGACAACCGCATCTGAAATCCCCAGTTTCACCGCTTGTTTTTTCAAATCATCCAAATAAGGACCATCTCCAGCCACGATCAACTTAACTTTTGGATTGACCTTGAGGACATCAGGAAGGGCCGCGATAACAGCCTGGATGTTCTTTTCATAAGAGACCCGCGACAGGCTCAATAAAAGCGTTTCATCTTCTGCGACTTCATATTTTTCACGAAGAGCAGCTGTCTCTGTCGGAGTGATTTCTGGTCGGTCAAACTTGGCCAAATCAATTCCTGTCGGAATAATGCGTTTTTCTGCCTTGACCTTGTACTTTTGGAGCAAGTCATAGACGATCTCACTAGGACAGATCACGCCGTCCAGATCATTCATATAACTTCTCACAATGTATTTGACCATACTTGGGCGAATGACCATGCCTCTTGCAATATAGCGGACATAGTCCTCATACTGGGTATGATAGGTATGAATAACTGGAATCCGCAACTCGCGTCCAATCCACACTCCCAAAAGGCCCAGTGAAAACTCAGTCTGGGTATGGATAATATCAAGCTGGTATTGCTTGGCAATGGCAAGCGCCTTTGAGAATCCACGGTAAGCAACGCGGCGGTCCTTAAAGGCGAAGAAAGGCACACTTGGAATCCGAATGATCTGCCAATCTTCATAGCGGTTCACATCTTTATCCGTTGTCGTAAAGATAAAGACCGTGTGACCCAATTTTTCTAATTCTGTTTTGAGCGTCCGAATACTGGTCGCCACTCCCGAAACTTGCGGGAAATAGGTATCTGTAAATAACCCTACACGCATCTTACATCTCCAAAACTGTTTGATAGGCTTCGACCAATTGATAAGCCACTAAGTCGATCGAACGACTTTCAGCAACCTTGTAGCCTGCCTCCCGCTTGTCTACTTGTCCGTTCAAGACCTTGTTCAAGGAATCCACAAATTCGTCTACATTATGGCACAATTCAGATGACGTCTCGTCAATCCAGCCATTGTATACGGGAATATCCCGCAAGACCGTGTGCTGATGACTGGCCAAGGCCTCCAAAACAACGATTCCTTCTGTTTCTTCATAAGATGGGAAGAAGAAAGCATCTGAACCCGTCATGGCCCCTTGGAAGACCGCTCCCTTGAAGTAGCCAGGGAATTCCACATTACTCGGATGATCCTTTTCCACGATACGACGAATCTTACGCGGAATGATCCATTTGTTGATAGAACCTAGCCAGATAAAGCGCACATCCGGCATGCGACGGGCCACTTCTACGAAATCTTCAATTCCTTTACGTTTAAAATAAAGCCCTGCACAGATGACAACCTTTTGGCCTTCTTGGATATTAAAATGCTTGCGAAAGACTTCTTCTTTTTTCGGATCCTTCTTGTATTTTTCCAAATCAATTCCATTGGAAACCGCGATAATCGGTGTAGTCACCCCATAAGACTGAATCAGGTGTTTAGAATACTCAGATGGCGTGATCACATAGTCTGCCTTTTGGTACATGTGAGCCAAATACTTTCCAAACAAGGGCGCAAAAAAGTTAGACCCGATAAAGGAATTTTCAAAATCCTCACGAGTTGAATGGCCATGCATGATGACTTTCTTTCCACGACGCTTTGCTGCATGGAGCAAAAGGAAACTCCGTGGGCCATAGGTATTGATATGCACCACATCATACTCTCCTAAAATATCTGTCGTATACGGAATCCCAGCCAAATCAAGCGCATGCATTTGATGCTGCAAGGCTCGACCAATTCCTGATTTTTGTAATACGGATTTTCCTTCTAAATACAGTAAAACTTTCATACCTTCTATTATACCGAAATAAAGAGTGCCCAGCAAGTCTCTACCTGTTTGCAGTATAAAAAAGAGGCTAGAACAGTTCTGTTCTAGCCTCTCAGACTAGTAGACACGTCTTCCCAAGTCGAGACTCTAGTCTACTAATCCTTATTTTTTGGTCGTTCCACGTTGGTTGATCGTATGAGACAACAGTACTTCGCGTTCTTCCAACTCTTCTTTGTGCATGATCTTAGTCAACATGCGCATACTGATCGCACCAAGGTCATACAAGGGTTGGCCAATCGTTGATAGATTTGGACGCGTGTAACGAGTGACTTGTGAATCATCGCTGGTGATAATTTCAAAGTCTTCTGGTACTTTGATACCGTGATCAGACAAGCCGTTCAAGAGACCTGCAGCCAATTCATCCCCTGTCACAAAAGCAGCTGTTGCTTTTGACGCAATGATGCGTTCTGCCAAGTTGTAACCTTCATCGTAACGGTACTTGGATTCAAAGACAAGTCCTTCGCTATAGCTCAATTTTTTCGCTTTCAAAGCTTCTTTGTAGCCCGCCAAACGGATTTTTCCATTGATATCATCCACCAATGGGCCGCTTACAAAAGCAATTTTCTTGTTGTGTTTTGCCAACTGTGTAACAGCATCAACGGTTGCTTGCTTGTAGTCAATATTGACACTTGGTAATTGGTGTTCAACATCCACTGTCCCAGCAAGGACAACTGGCGTCCGAGAGCGTGAAAATTCTGAGCGAATCTTTTCTGTCAAATGATAGCCCATGAAAATGATCCCATCCACTTGTTTTGAAAAGAGGTTGTTTACCACTGAAACTTCTTTGTCATCGTCTTCATCGCTATTTGCAAGAACAATATTGTACTTGTACATTTCAGCAATGTCATCGATCCCCTTAGCCAATGTAGAGAAATAGCTGTTCGTGATGTTTGGAATCACAACACCGACTGTTGTGGTTTTCTTGCTGGCAAGACCACGCGCAACAGCATTTGGACGGTAATCCAAGCGTTCGATCACTTCTAAAACTTTTTTACGTGTATTTTCTTTAACGTTTTTATTCCCATTTACTACACGACTAACGGTTGCCATTGAAACCCCTGCTTCACGGGCGACATCATAAATTGTTACTGTATCGTCTGTATTCATAAGATTTCCTTTCATTGTTGAAAATTTCGTTTTCACTCTCTAATTAATCCTATTTTATCACTTATTGTAAACACTTTCAAGCATTTTGGTAAAATTTTGTAAACTCTTGCTTTTTTGGGGAAAATTTGACAAAATAGATCCATAGAAAGAAGGTAGCATTATGTCTAAATTAGATCAAATCGTCGATTTTCTTGAAACTGAAAAAACAGATGTCGCTGTTGTATCCGATCCTGTCACCATCAATTACCTGACTGGATTTTACAGTGATCCCCACGAACGTCAACTCTTCTTGTTCGTCTACACTGACCACGAACCACTTCTCTTCGTTCCTGCACTTGAAGTGGAACGGGCGACTGCAGTTGTCGATTTCCAAGTGGTTGGCTATGTGGATTCTGAAAACCCTTGGGAAAAGATTAAAGGGGCTATCGCAAAACCAGATGCTAAAACCGTTGCACTTGAATATGATAACTTGATCCTGACCAAATTCAATGGCTTACGTACTGTCTTTGAAAAGGCTCAATTCACCAACTTGACACCACGGATTAACCGGATGCGCTTGATCAAATCTGCTGATGAGATCCAAAAAATGTTGGTGGCTGGTCAATATGCAGATAAGGCTGTCAATATGGGATTCGACGCCATCTCACTGGATAAAACAGAAACTGATATCGTAGCAGAAATCGACTTTGGTATCAAACGCTTGGGTTATGAAATGAGCTTTGAAACCATGGTCTTGACTGGAAATAATGCAGCTAACCCACACGGAATTCCTGGAAGCAACAAAGTCGAAAACGATGCCCTCTTGCTCTTTGACCTTGGCTGTATGGTGAATGGTTATGCGTCTGATATGACTCGTACTGTTGCTGTTGGAAAACCTGATGATTTCAAAAAAGAAATCTACCACTTGACGTTAGAAGCTCAACAAGCAGCCATTGACATGATCAAACCAGGTGTAACAGCACACGACGTCGACCGTGCTGCACGGAGCGTCATTGAAAAAGCTGGCTATGGTGAGTACTTCAACCACCGCCTCGGACACGGTATCGGAATGGACGTGCATGAATTCCCTTCTATTATGGAAGGAAATGACATGGTGCTTGAAGAAGGCATGTGCTTCTCAGTCGAACCAGGAATCTATATTCCAGGTAAAGTCGGTGTTCGTATCGAAGATTGTGGGTACGTCACAAAAGACGGATTTGGACTCTTCACTGAAACCAGCAAAGACTTACTTTACTTTGACTAATCCTTTAGTCGTTTCAATATATAACAAACATCTTGTTTCGTTAATAACTATAAAAAATGAGGCTGGGACAAAAGTCCTAGCCTCTTAATTATCTTTGGATTGTCGAGCAAGACGCAGTGGTTGAGTGGGCTCTACTACGCTGATTTCATCAGCTTTTACAGCCCTACTCAACTGTGCGGAGGTGGGACGACGAAATCGAATTCTAACGAATTACCGATTTCTTTCCCACTCTCTTTTTTCTTATGAAACCGATTCGAGTTTCATTCTTTTCTGCGTATCTTCTACGACGTCTTTTAAAGTGGTTTGGGACATTTCTTTTTCCATAGCAGTCTGAATGTCCTCAAGCTTTCCATCTAAAACATTATGGATATTGTGGCCAATTGGGCAGGCTGGATTCGGATTGTCATGAAAACCAAATAATTGACCTGTCGAACCTAAGCATTCTACTGCTTGATAGATATCCAGCAGGCTGATCTCATCGGCTGCTTTTGCGAGCTCAGCTCCGCCTGTCCCACGCGCTACATGGATCAATCCTGCTTTCTTCAACTGAGACAAGGTCTTTCGAATAATAACAGGGTTGACACCAACACTTCCTGCCAAAAAATCACTGGTTACTTTTGTTTTTTCTCCTTGTAGAGCAATCATGATCAAGACATGAGTCCCAATGGTAAAGCGACTCGAAATTTGCATAACTTCACTCCTTTCTACCCGTTTTGAAGGTAGAGTCTATTGAACAACCGTCAAGGGACGACTTTCGTTATTCCTATTATACTCTTTTTAGTTGTAATGTCAACAGTTACACTATTGGAAGAAGTCTTCTAGCCAAGCATCGATTTCTCGATCATGACCTTCTCTCTGCTCAATCTCATGAAGGAGCTCATGATTGTGGGTATGATGAATGCCATTGACCAAACTTTCATAATACACTTGGTAATAAGGAAGATGGAGGTCTTTTGCGAGTTGCAATTCTTTTTGGACATCATAGTCCACCCGTCTAAAATCGACATCTTTTAGCCCCATTTGATCAAATTCAAGAATAGCATACATGGCCCGAAGATCCTTGCGAAGATTCTTTTCCAAAAAGAAAGGTTGACCGATCGACCCAGGATTGATGATCAGTTCTCCTCCTGTCCCGTAACGGAAAAACTGCTGGTGAATGTGTCCGTAGACTGCAATATCACAAGACGGGTTTGTCACCAAGCGATCAAAATCCTTCTGCTCACCAATGTGGATCAATTCGCGACCCCAATTCTTATCAGGTAAGTGGTGGGTGATGCCGATCTTTAAACCTGCGATTTCTCTATGGACCTGCATGGGCGTTTTCTGCATGTCTTCAATTTCCTGGGGCGTGATTTCTTCAAGAATATATTGACACTGGCGCATGAGGTAGCGATGACTGGGTCTGGTCTCATCCAACATCCCCCTCATAGCCCGCCAAAGACTATCTTCCCAGTTTCCAAGGACTTTTACCGTAATCGGTAACTCCTCTAACAGCTCCAAGAGGGCCCGTCTCCCCGTCCCTGGCATCAAACTATCTCCCAAGAGCCAATATTCATCCACCTTGGCTTTTCGACTATCCTCTAGGACAGCTTCCAATGCTGTCGTATTTCCATGAATATCTGAAAGTAAAGCAATTTTAGTCATGATCTTCTCCTTCTCTCCATTATAACAAAGAGAAGAAAAACTTCCACCCAAAGGTGAAAGTTTTATGAACATTCCATGCTACCAGAAATGAAAACTCAGGCTAGAAGCGGACGCTTCGTCGTTGGATTTATCTTTTTCCAAAGAGTTGCTTAACGGCTTTGTATCTTAGTCTACTGATTTGAGGGCTTCGAGCATGTCTACTTTTCGAAGATAATGGTCAACATAAATTCCTAACAGGATCAAGAGAAGGAGCATTCCTCCGACAGGGAAGAGGAAAATGCCAAGTCCGACTTTAGGGTAAAAGAGAATGGCATCTGGTGCAATCATAGCAATGAGGAATTGATGAAGATAATAACCACCCACTAATCCCATGAGGATCCCTATGATAGACAATAAGATGGTTTCGCGGTAAATATAGAGCGTCACTTCCTTATTATGGAATCCTAAGACCTTAATGGTCGATAATTCACGGATCCGCTCTGCCACATTGATATTGGTTAAATTATACAAGATCACGATGGCTAGCAAGATCGATACGACTACTAGAATCATCATAGTGGTGTCCAAAGATTTGGCAACTGAATGAAAGAGGGAAATCATCGAAGCATTCTGACTAACCGCCTTCACAGCTGCAAGTTCCATCATGTCCCGACTGACAGCCTGCACTTGTCGTGTAGAAGGATTTCTCAACTGCACCAAATAGCTATTTGCTGAAGTCCGCTTTCCGTAGATTTTTTGGTAACTTGCCTGATCCATATAGATAAAATGGCCGACATAATTTTCAGTGATTCCTGCTACCTTAAAAGTGTGACCATCTAAGGTCAGTCGATCACCGACTGTAACCCGGGCTAGTTGTGCTAGCTTACTACTGATGATGACCCCTTTCTTGAGAGACAAGGGCTCTCCTTGCTTGAGAGAACGTAAGCTGATAAAGGGAGAAAAATCTGTACGATCCGTTACCATCATCGTAATGGTCTGCTTGTCGCGTCCACCCTTTAAAGATGCTTCGATGACCTTACTATAGATGGCTCGATAATCTTTGATATCTGATTTTTCCAGACGATTGGTTAGTTCCTTGCTTTCTTGGCTTGATGCATTCGTTTTTTTGGCTACAATCAACTCATATGATAGGATCTCTTGAAATTGGCGTTTGGGAACCCCTCCTACAGAAGATTGAATCCCTAGCCCTGCGAAGAGAAGAGCAACAGAACCTGCCACTCCAAAAATGGTCATCAGCATCCGTTGTTTGTAACGAAAGAGATTACGAGCAGTGACCTTGTGGGTGAAACTCAGACGCCTCCAAATAAAATGGAGACGCTCCAGGAAAATCCTCGAACCGGATACCGGTGGTTTAGGAAGCAATAAAAGATTGGCTTCTTCTTTTAATTCCTTGCGAGAAACCCAGTAAGCCGGAAGCACACTCGCGACAAAAGACAGTCCTAGCGCAATCAGAGTCATATCGCCATAAAAATACTCTCTGCTCTCTCCAATCACCATCCCTTGCGTAATAATATTGGAAATGATTCCCGATAGGAAATAATGGCCCAGCAAGGTTCCTAGAAGGGTCCCGATCGTCCCTGCAAAGAATCCATAGAGGACAAATTTGAGAATGATGTCCTTGGTACGATAGCCCAGCGCCTTAAAAACGCCTGCATTGGTCCGCTCTTCATCGACAAAGCGGGTCATCGTGGTAAAGGTCACCATGGCTGCTACCAGATAAAGAACGACCGGAAAAATATTTCCAACAGCAGAGATACTACTACTGGCATTGCTATACATCAGGTAACCTTGTCCACCTGGCATGGTCTTGCGGTCATAGACATGATAAGTTGGGATTTCCAGTTGATCTCGCTCCCTTTGAGCTTTTTTCAGCTCCTCCTCTTTTTTTGCGAGCTCCGATTCACCTGCAGTCCAGTCCTTCTTTTTCTGATCCAGTTGTTCTTTGGCTTGATGGAGCTTTTCTTGACTGGCTACTTGCTCTTTAGCTGGCAGAAATGGAGCTAATTTCTTGAACTGGGCCTCCTGCAAGTCTAATTGTTTTTGAGCCTGATCGATCTGATTTTTAGCTGACTGGAGGGTTTCCTTGGCACGACTGAGTTCTTTCTGGCCTTTTTGAATCTGCCCATCCGCCTCCTGCTTGAGTCTTTGATAGCGAGCCTTTCCATTGTCTTTCAGAAGTTTTTCTAACTCTTCTTGATGAGCTTTGAGCCCTTTTTGGTAGACTTGCGAAAAAGAATCTAAAGACTTCAGATCATCAAACTGGATCCGCGCCATCGCGGGAAGTTTAGTCGTAAAGACCTCTTTTGAAACTAGTGCATAGGCATCTAGATTTCCACTACCACTCATGGCAGTGCCTAAATTCTTTTGAGACCACATCTCAGAGGATTGAACAAAACCAACAATGGTGAATTGCTTTCGCTTTAAACTAGAGCGCGTTCCAGCCTTTTCTTCAAGTGTGAGGGTATCCCCTATCTGATAGCGATCCTCCCAAAAACTTGCTAGGGCCAGTTCCCCTTCTTTTTGGGGCAGGCGCCCCTTGGTCACACGAAAGAAAGAAAGACTTTTTGGGGCAGAAAACAGTCGAATTGCCTCTCCTGTTCCTTTCACTGTCAAATCCAGCAGTGAACCAAATTCGACACGCGCCCCTTTGACTCCTAAAAGCTCCTCTTGGTCTGCCTGGTCTAATCCCAAGTCCCCCATGACAGCAAGATCTAGCATCTTTTGTTGCTGAATAAACTGGTTAGCCGTTCGGTGCATATTTGGAGTAGTCACCTTTAAGCCAACCAAGGCCAAGCTTCCCAATAACATCAAGGTTAAGATGGAGAGAAAACGTCCTTTTGAATGTGTAAAGGAAGCAAATAGATCCTTCCAATAGACTTTTCGTTTCATGCTACCACCTCTTCTAATATTCTAGCGTAGCAATATCTTGAGGAAGCTCATTGATTTCTACCGACTTGACCTTGGCGTCATGCATGCGAATCACACGGTCTGCAATCGGAGCTAGGGCAGCATTATGGGTTACGATGATGACCGTCGCTCCCTTTTTTCGAGACATATCCTGTAAAATCCCCAATACTTGCTTACCCGTCTGGTAATCTAAGGCTCCCGTCGGCTCATCACAAAGGAGGATTTTAGGATTTTTCGCCACTGCCCGAGCAATCGCCACCCGTTGTTGCTCGCCGCCTGACAATTGGGCAGGAAAGTTATGAAGACGATTGCCAAGTCCTACTTCTCTTAAAACAGCTTCCGGATCCAGAGCATCAGAAACAATTTCTGAAGCCAACTCAACATTCTCCTTAGCTGTCAAATTAGGGACCAAATTATAAAATTGAAAGACAAAACCAACATCATCTCGTCGATAATCCGTTCGTTGATGGGAATTGAGCTTAGAAATATCCACCCCATCAATCAGGACCTGTCCTTCGTCATTCGTGTCCATCCCTCCTAAGATATTGAGAACTGTTGATTTTCCAGCTCCTGACGCCCCTAAAATAATGACCAATTCGCCTTTTTCAATCTCAAAAGAAACATCCTGATTAGCGAGAATCTCCGTTTCTCCACTAGTGTATCGCTTGTAACAGTGCTGCATTTCGATGTAGGCCATTTTTTCTCTCCTCCCTCCTATTTCCTATCTATATTATAGTCCTTTTCGTATAGATTACAAAGAAATCGAGGCATCACCAATAGTGATTCTTCCTCATTATCATGAACTATTATAAATTTTATGCTATAATTAGAGAGAAATTTGATTTATTCTTAGAAAGAAGGCTCATCATGAGTTTACAACAGTTTGAAAGGAAATCACTTCAAGAAATCAACCAATCTATTGACGTGCCAAAAGGGATCCCTTTTTGGAAGACTCTCCTGCTCTTTTCAGGGCCAGGAAGTCTAGTAGCTGTCGGCTATATGGATCCGGGAAACTGGATTACTAGTGTCGTTGGAGGGGCCCAATACCGCTACCTCCTCTTATCAGTGGTTCTTCTCTCGTCTTTAATCGCCATGCAGTTGCAACAAATGGCTGGTAAACTAGGGATTGTCCATCGTAAGGATCTGGCCCAAACAACCGCCCATCATTTGCCAAAATGGCTTCGCTATACCCTTTGGATTGTGATCGAGCTTGCCTTGATGGCGACAGATTTAGCAGAAGTCATCGGATCAGGGATTGCCCTCCACCTTCTTTTTGGCTGGCCCTTGCTCTTTTCTATCCTGATCACTATCTTTGATGTCTTCCTATTACTAGGACTCATGCATCTAGGATTTCGAAAGATCGAGGCCATCGTATCAACCTTGATCCTCACGATCCTTGCAATTTTTGGCTATCTGGTTTTCCTATCGAAACCAGATATCGGAGGAATCTTCGCTGGCTTCCTCCCTCAAAAAGAGGTGCTAGGAATTGGACTTCCAAAAGGAAATGAAGCCTTAACCTTGGCGCTTGGAATCATCGGGGCAACAGTAATGCCCCACAACCTCTATCTCCACTCTTCCATTTCGCAAACGCGAAAGGTGGACTACAAAGATCCAGCAGATATCAAACGGGCAGTGCGCTTTATGACCTGGGATTCAAATATTGAATTGAGTTTGGCCTTCGTCGTCAACTCCCTCCTCTTGATTCTTGGAGCAGCCCTCTTCTTTGGTCACGGAGATAAGATCGGTGCTTTCTCTAGCATGTATAATGCCCTCAAAGATAATCATATTGCCGGTGCCATCGCAAGTCCTTTCTTGTCCACTCTCTTTGCCATCGCTTTGTTAGCTAGTGGTCAAAATTCAACCATTACTGGGACCCTAACCGGTCAAATCGTTATGGAAGGTTTCTTGCGATTTAGACTACCACAATGGGTGGTGCGTCTCATGACTCGGATCATTGCCCTCCTTCCCGTTATCATTGTCGCAATTTTATTCGGTGACCAAGAACATGTCCTCGATGACCTTCTGGTTTATTCTCAAGTCTTCCTATCAGCGGCTCTTCCTTTTTCTATCTTCCCTCTGGTTTATTTCACCTCCAACAAAGAAATCATGGGAGAGCATGTCAATGCGAAATGGAATACTTTCTTAGGCTACCTCGTTGCGATTGTCTTAACCATCTTGAATTTCAATTTGATTGTGACGACTTTTATCAAATAAAGAAACCAGCACTTTAAATCGTGCTGGTTTTTGTTCGTCACTCTATCTTGTTCCTCCTTTTCCTAAAAATTTCCTGACCATTTTTTTAGGAGGGAATTAATTTAAATCACTAATTATTGTGAGATTTTCACAAAATCTTGTCAATGCCCGTCATACATAAATTTGTAAAATTTTTGTACACTTTTCGTTATCTGTACAAAAATTAGAATTATTGTTTAATTTATATTTTTGGAGTATAATGCTATTTGTTAGTGTCGTGAAATTATTTAACCTATAAATTATTTCAACTTCAAACAAATAGAAACAGATTTATACAACTATAGAAAGGAACATATGGTACGCCAAAGACAAACAACAACCAAGTCAGACTTACGGAATGCACTCTCGAAACTGCTCTTGCAACAACCTTTTGAAAGCATCACTATTCGACAATTAACCGAAACCGCTGGAATTAACCGCGGGACCTTCTATCTGCATTATGTCGATAAATACGACATGTTTGAGCAAATGAAAATGGACATGATGCAAGAATTGGATAGCCTCTTCGTTGAAGGAAGTCCTGTCAAGGTAAACTTTCTCAATGTGTTGACCGCTATTAAAGAGAATTATGATTTTATATATGCATTGTCACAATCCTGTTGCTCGGACTTTAGTAAATTGGTAAGAAGTTTTACCCTTCATGCACTGGACGATACTCCCCACGCTAAAGAACACATCATTTCAGACTTTCAAGTTCCATACAAGTATGGTCTAGAAATTTTCATCGCTACGATCGAATCTGTAATTGTTACCTGGTTAGAATCGGGTGCGAAAGAGGACCCCATTGAAATTGGAACGATCATTCTCAGTGTCTGCGACTTTGCTAGCTGGAACTAAATCCCCCAACCTTTTCCTACCCTTCTGGAGAAGGTCTTTCTTTTGGCAAATGAAAAAAGAACTAATCACCTTGTTCAACTTGTTTGTAAGAAAGCAAAAAGGCAGGATCCTAACATCCTGCTTTTAGAATGTAGACAAACTACTTTAAAGTAAAATAAGTTAAGCGATTTTGCAAAAAAAATAAAAATGAATTCCAATTTTTAAATCGATTCAAGAAAATACCGAAACTTTCCGCTGTGAGAAAAGTGCCTGAAACAATAACGTTTCAGGCACTCGGGAGTTTTGAGACCCTAGGCTCAAAACTAAGTCTTGGAACTTCGAAGAAGTTCGCTGACGTCCGTACTCACCTAAGGAAAGTTTTTTATATGACTTTGTCTTCAATCTGAAGGCAGGATCTTAACATCCTGCTTTTTCTTTATTTTTTCTTTGCCAACATGGTTGCAAATCGAAGTTGAATTCGATTTCCATTCTCATCTCGACGATGGAGGTGGCCAGGATTTTCATTGTATTTGACCAATTCCCAATCCTTGTAATACTCCGCCAATTCTCCTTCTTTAAAGGTAAACGAGAAGGGCATCTGACAAGGATAATCTTCTGTATCCATGGCACAGACAATGAGATTGTAGCCACCTGGGTTGGTATGCTCTTGCATATTGCGAATGATCGCTGGGATCCGCTCTGCCTCTAAAAACATAAGGACCACAGTTGACACGATGAAATCATAGTTTTTGGTGAGTGCAGCAGCATTGATATCATAAAGTCCTACTGGCATGTCCATATCTTCCTCAGCGACAATACTTTGTAAGATCTCAAGAGCCAATTCATTTTGATCTACTGCTGTCACATCAAAGCCATGTTGGGCCAAAAAGAGAGCATTGCGTCCTTGCCCACATCCTAGATCCAGCGCCTTTCCAGCTGGGACAATTCCCACTGCTTCTAGCACCTCTGAATGGACAGGGTTGGTATTGTACTTTTTAGGAAAATAGTCTTTTGGCTCACAGTAAAATTCTAAGTACCACTCCACATCATCAGTCGCCGCTTCGACTCGGTGCCAGGCCTGGGGCTCGGCCATGGGGTTCTCTGCTCCTGCTTCAAAAAGGTGGCTGGCGATTTCTTCTCCCTCTGCTGTCAATTCAATAAATCTTAACTGACCTTTTAGAACCGTAATCTTCCCCCAGGTTCCTACCTTGGTATTGTGCTTTCTTTGAAGAGCTTCTGGCATGGTATCCTTGGTCCAGATAGGCATGCGCTTGTAAGCGATCAATTTTTGTGTCATGTGGCTTCTCCTTATTCTTTCAGTACCCTTATCATACAGGAAAAAGCCCCTTTTTACAAGTTAGAAAAAAGGCCCCTATCCGAGAAAAAAGCAATTCTGAAACAAGTTTCAGAATTGCCTTTTTAGTTTAACGTGTATTGTATTGTTTCATGACCCGCGCGATGTCGAGGTTTTGTTCCCGACGTTTGATGGATTCACGCTTGTCATAATCATGTTTCCCTTTAGCGAGTCCCAAAAGCAATTTGGCATAGCCATCCTTGAGATAGACCTTTAAAGGCACCAGGGTCATTCCTGTCCCTTTGGTTTCTTGGTCCAGCTTTTGGATTTGCTTTTTATGAAGAAGAAGCTTGCGACGACGGTCTGGATCTTGGTTCCAGATATTGCCTTCCTCATAAGGGGCAATATGGACGTTGCTGAGCCAAACTTCTCCATTTTTAACTTGTGCAAAACCATCTTTCAAGTTAATGCGTGCTGCACGGACACTTTTGATCTCTGTACCTGTCAGCACCATCCCTGCTTCTATTGTATCCACGATGGTGTAGTCATGTCTCGCCTTTTTATTTTGTGCGACTACCTTTCCTTCGCCCTTTGCCATGGTTGGCTCCTTTCTTTGCTACTTCCTTGTAAAATGGTTTCTTCCCTTTTTTCTTTTTGGATTTAGATGAAGAATCTTTCCGTTTGTCATCTCTTCTAACGGTTGAACCCTTAGAAACTTTTTTGTCTTTGCGTCTGCGATCCCTGCGATTGCCATCTCGGTCACGTCCTTTAGCCTTGAGGCCTTTTTCAACGATATCCCATTCACTTGGAATATAAGAGAAATCAATCTCTCCGGTCATCTTGTCAGCTCTTTCGACCTTGATCCGGATTTGCTGACCGACACGGAAAGTCACCCCCGATTTCTCCCCGCGAAGGGTTAGATCCCGTTCATTAAAATGGTAGAATTCAGGAAGATTAGTAATATGGATCAACCCTTCGACTGTATTTGGCAACTCCACAAAGAGGCCAAATTTCACTACACTGGAAACCACGGCATCGTACTCTTCCCCAACATAGTCTTCCATATATTCGGCCTTTTTCATAGCCTCTACTTCGCGCTCGGCGTCAATAGCCCGGCGCTCTCGACTAGAGGATTGGCTGGCAATGTCTGGAAGGACTTGTTCAAAGTGTTCTGCCACTTCTTGGGATTTACCGTATTCGCGCACCATTCGATGAACCATCAAGTCCGGATACCGGCGGATGGGACTAGTAAAATGGGTATAATACTCCGCAGCAAGCCCATAGTGGCCATGGTTGTGCTCTGAGTAACGGGCCTGTTGCATCGAGCGCAACAACATCATCGAAAGGACATCTGCATAAGGTTCTCCTTCAACCTTGCGCATAATTTCTTGCAGGGCTTCTTGGCTCATGTCACTAGCCGTTCCGTAGATCTGGATCCCAAAGCTAGAAGCATAATCGATAAACTTCTGTACTTTTTCTGCCTTTGGATCTTCGTGGATCCGGTAGATGAATGGCAGTTTCATTCGTGTAAAGTGCTCCGCCACTGTCTCATTAGCAATCAGCATAAAGGACTCAATCATCCGCTCCGCAATTCCTCTTTGACGGAGGACAATGTCGACCGGTTTTCCTTCTTTATTGACTAGGATTTTAGCCTCATTGGTATCAAAATTGAGGGCTCCTCGGCGAATCCGCATGCTTTCTAGAATACCATGCAGGGTGGCCATTTGATGAATACTTGGGACAATTTTCTTAAACTCTTGAGCCTTTTCTTCGTCGCCTGCTAAGATATCATTGACGTCACTATAGGTCATTCGGAAGGTCGTATTGATCACTGTTTGGGTAATGGTGTGCTTGACGACCTTGCCATGAGGATCAATCTCCATGATGGCAGACTGGGTCAGGCGGTCCACATTTGGATTTAAAGAACAGATCCCATTGGAGAGACGCTCTGGTAACATGGGTACTACTCGGTCGGTCACATAGACAGAGGTCGCACGATTTAGAGCTTCCTTGTCGAGTGCTGAACCTTCCTGAACGTAATAAGAGACATCTGCAATGTGAACACCCAGCTCAAAGTTACCGTTCTTGAGTAGCTTGATATGGACCGCATCGTCCAAGTCCTTGGCATCTGCTCCGTCGATGGTAAAGGTGATCTCCTCTCGCAGATCCAAGCGTCCCTCTAAATCCTTTGCAGACAGTGCATCTGGAACATTCTCAGCCTCTTTCAGCACTTCTTCTGGAAATTCTGAGACAATGTCCATGGATTCTAACACTTCCAAGACATCGATTCCTGGATCTGTTACATGACCAACCACATCCCGCACAGTCGCCACAAAATAATTGTGCTTGCGGCTCGGGTATTGATCAATTTCGACCTTGAGGATTTCGGTCCCTTCCAATTGGATGGCTGGCTTCTTCACATAGATCAGCTGGCTGATCTTTTGATTTTTCGAACGAATGTAGCCGGCATATTTAGGCTTTTCCTCATCCAGGACAATTTGTCCAACTACCGTTTTAATGCTATGCTCCAAGACATCAATAATCTTAGCTTCTGCTGCCGTTCCCTTGTTTCGGTCTGCCACCTTGGTAATGACGATCTCAACGGTGTCACCATCGATAGCGTGGTTGACATCATTTCGGCCAACAAAGAGGTCCTCTTCTTCGCCTTCTAAACTGACAAAGCCAAAGCCATTCTTATGCGCATGAAAGATCCCCTTGAGGGTAATAGCTGGGGCCTTCTTTTGAGCCAAACGAAGAGAGCCATCATCTTCGAATTTCAACTCATGACGGCGTTCCATCAGAGAGATGGTTTTGACCAAGTCACGGAAATCCTTAGACCCTTCCTTTCCTAGAGCTGCTGCCAGATCATTGATCTGGGCCTTGTCATGCTCCTGTAAATATTCTTTAATACTTGTTTTCATTGATTTATTTGCTGGTTATCCAGCCTCCTTTTTTCTATCCACTTGTGTCTTTGTTTTACAAAATAAAAATAGGCAAAGACATTGTCTGAGCCTATCTTATCTACTAGAAAGTACCATTAAGATCATCGCGATCAATAACCAAAAGAAGATCATAATAGCTGTTAAACGCTGCATCACGGCTTCAAACCCGCGCGCTTTTGAACGTTCAAACAAGTCATTTGAGCTTGCGTCAAAGACGTTGCTCGATTGGTTTTTTGTTGGTTGCATAAAAATTGCGATAATAATCAATACTGATAATACTAGTAAAATAGTTGTTAATGCTCCGCTCATATTCAAAACTCCTTAAAATCTTCACTATTATACCATGAAAATCATTTTGATTCAATATGTAAGGTTACTTTTCTTTCCTTGGGACAATACTTCAAGACCTCGATCTTTTCAGGATGGGTTTTGGTATTTTTACTGGTCAAATAATTCTGACTCCCACAGCTGGTGCAGGTCAATTGAACTTTAATTCGCACGTACGTCTCTCACTTTCAAATACTTTCTAAATAAGAATAAGAGGAACATCAAATCGGTAAAAGCCAAAAGGGCTGTACCGTAAAATACCCAATGATAGCCAAAATGCATGAAAATACTCGACCCCATCATTGGCCCTAATACACCACCTAAGTAATAAAAGAGCTGGTTGTAGCTAAAGATCCGAGAAATCCCTTCAGGAGGGGTTAAACGATTCAATAATGCAGAAACTCCAGGTAGTAGGGCTCCTGTCCCGATCCCAAAGAGGAAGCGTAAAATCCCTAATTGAAGGGGTGATTGCGCTTGGGCACAAAGGATATAGAGACAGCCACTATAGAGAAGGGCGATTAATAAGAGCCGGTGATTCCCGATTCGGTCTCCGAGTTTTCCCATCCAACCTGAAAAGAGCATACTAGAGACTCCCATAGCTGAAACAATCATCCCCGATACAAAGATCAGGTTATCTCTTTGTCCCAAAGCTCGCACATAAAGAGGCAGGATCGGAGAAATAGATTGGGCGATCATTTGAATGGTCATGCTGGTCAAAAAGAGTCCCAAGAGGATATCTTTTTGCTGAATGGACATGAGCAACTCCCAACTGGATTTTTGTTCTTCTTTTGGAAGGGGCTCATAGTCTTCCTCAATGCCCCAGAAGGTTAAGAGGGAAACCAAAAATAAGAAGAAGCCGACCAAGAGAAAGACATTGCGCATGCCTAGATTTTCAGCAATGAGTCCCCCAATCAAAGGCCCCATCAAGGTTCCAGCCACGACACCAGTCGATAAAGTCCCTAGAGCGTAGCCAGATTGGTCCTTTGGAACTTGACTGGCAATCAGGGCTGTACTATTGGGGACAAAGCCTGAAAAGACCCCATTGAGCAAGCGTAGGACCAAGAGCCAAAAGACGGATGGTACAAAGGCAATGCCTCCCATGGTCAGTGTCATGGCAATGGAGGCTCTAAGCATCATGGGTTTTCGACCATAGCGGTCGGCTAAGCTCCCCCAGATGGGAGACATGATCGCAGAGGTCACAGAAGAACTCGCAACGGCTATGCCAGCATAAAGGGGAACAGCCTTGCCCGTAACACCCAACTCTTCCACAAAGAGGGCCATAAAAGGAACGACTAAAGAAAGGCTGGCTCCGATGAAAAAGCAGCCGATCCAGGCAATATATAGATTTTTACGCCAATTGATTTCTCTTGTGATAAGATCATCTTCTTTCTAATTGTTGTAGGGCTGCATCTAATTGGGCATAGAGGGCCGTTAGATCGTCATTATTGTCTAAGACCAGATCTGCATGGGCGCTTTTTTCATCTAGCGGCATTTGAGACGCAATGCGTTCTTGGGCCTGCAGTTCTGATAAGTGGTTGCGTTCCATCAGGCGTTTGAGCTGGGTTTCTTTTGAGACAGCTACCAACCAGACAGATTCAAACCACTCTTCATAGCCTTGCTCGATTAAGAGTGGAATATCCATAAAAAAGAGATCGGATTGTGCAGCTTGTCTATCTCTTACCTCAGCTAGAGCCTCACGAATAAGCCTGCCTTGGACGCGATTGGACCAGTTTCTTTCACTAGGATTTGAAAAGATCCGCTGACCCAAAGCGACGCGGTCCAGCTCTCCTTCTTTGGTAAGGATCTCTCTCCCAAAATGATCTACTAAGACACGGTAGAGAGCTCCTCCTGGTGCTTGCAAGTCATGGACCACTCGATCAGCATCAATTACCGGATAGCCTTTTTCTCTCAAATAGGAGGTGACAGTGGACTTTCCTGAAGCAATCCCTCCTGTTAATCCAATGATTCTCGCCATCTAGTTCTCCTTTTGGCAGTGAGGGCAAAAATGGGTTCCACGTCCCCCCAGCTGAATTTTCTCAATCGGCGTCCCGCAGCGCAAACACGGCTGGCCTGTTTTTCCATAGACCTGGTGTTCTTCCTGCATAGTGCCGTCTTCTCCAAAAGCATTGCTGTAGGAGCGAATGGTGGAGCCACCCTTTTCAACAGCTTGAGCAAGCACAGCAATCGTTTCTTTGCGGATTACTTTGGCTTCTCTAGCAGTCAGGCTTTGACCCAAACGGGCTGGATGAACCTTGGCTCGATAAAGGACCTCATCCACATAGATATTGCCCAGACCAGCCACTAATTTTTGGTCTAAAAGAGCTGATTTAATTGGTTTCTTTGATTTTTTAAGAGCTGCTTGGAAGGCTGGTTCTTTAAAATCCGCTTCCGTTGGCTCTGGACCAATCTTTTTCGCCAAAAAATAGCTGTCGACAAGCTCAGGTATGATGACTTCCATGGTCCCAAACTTGCGGACATCTTCATAGACCAGAGTGCTACCATCTGTAAAATGAAAGAAGACATGGGCATGCTTGCGAAGAGGAACCTCGTCTGGATAAAAGAAATACTTGCCTTCCATCCGCAAATGCGAGATGAGGACCAGATCCGTCAGATAAAATAAAAGGTATTTCCCACGGCGCCCCATGACCCGAATTTCTTGGCCTGGGAGATCTTGACGAAAAGTATCCAGATCCGTCTGAATCATCTTTGGATACTTTACTTCCACGGACTGGATGGTTTTCCCAAGAATTAATTTCTCAAGACCGCGTCGAACCGTCTCTACTTCTGGTAATTCAGGCATAGAACTCCTTTCAAAAACAAGAAGCAGGCCTTCTGCCCACCTCTTCTTAATATTCTTTTTCGTTGTATCCGAAATCAGCTAGGTCTAATTTCTTATCCCGCCAATTTTTCTTGACCTTAACCCAAGTTTCTAGGAAGACCTTATCCCCCAGCATGAGTTCGATATCCTTGCGTGCAAGGGTTCCGATCTTCTTGAGCATGGCGCCGCCTTTTCCGATGACAATCCCTTTTTGGCTATCGCGCTCGACCATGATGGTTGCTCGGATATGGACTTTATCTGTCTCTTCATCCCGCTTCATAGAATCCACCACTACGGCAACAGAGTGGGGAATTTCTTCCCGCGTCAAATGCAAAACCTTTTCACGGATCATTTCAGAGACCAAGAAGCGCTCTGGGTGATCGGTGATTTGATCGGCAGGGAAATATTGGAAACCTTCTTCTAAGTTTTCACTTAAAATATCAATCAAACGTGAAACATTGTTTCCTTGAAGGGCTGAAATCGGCACGATTTCCTTGAAATCCATTTGACTACGGAAGTCATCGATTTGCGCCAAGAGTTGGTCAGGGTGCACCTTGTCGATCTTGTTGACCACCAGAATAACCGGCACCTTAGCAGCCTTGAGGCGCTCGATGATCATGTCATCGCCCTTCCCACGTGGCTCATCTGCTGGCACCATAAAGAGAACGGTATCCACTTCACGAAGGGTGCTATAGGCCGACTCCACCATGAAGTCTCCAAGCGCTGTCTTGGGTTTGTGAATCCCTGGGGTATCGATAAAGACGATCTGTTCCTTATCCGTCGTATAAATCCCCATAATCTTATTGCGCGTTGTCTGCGCCTTGTCACTCATGATGGCAATCTTTTGCCCCATGACGTGGTTCAAAAAAGTTGACTTCCCAACATTGGGACGTCCTAAAATGGCTACAAAACCTGATTTAAATGTCATATTATCCTTTCACGAGGGCATGCTCCCTCTTATCCAAATACCAAGGCCCAGAATTTGGGCACAAAAATCACCAGTCCTGTTAGTAGGGCAAAACCTGATACGACAAGGACTGCTCCAGCCGCCATGTCTTTGGCATTCTTTGCCAACATGGAGAAATGGTAGTTACTAGCTAAATCCACCACATTTTCAATGGCTGAATTCATAATCTCAAAAGCAATCACCAAGGTAATGCTGAGCAATAAAAAGAGCCATTCTGTCGCAGAAATCCTAAATACCAAACCAGCAAGAATTGCTGCAAGGGCTGATAAGGCATGCTTGCGCATATTGCGCTCTTCCTTGATCGAAGTAAAAATTCCTGTTATCGCAAACTCCAGGCTTGAAGTGAAGTCCCGATTTTTCCATTTTCGCTTATTGTCTTGTGAGTCCATAGGCTGTCAAAATCTCTTCCTGTAAGCCAAACATTTCCTTTTCTTCTTCCGGCGTATAGTGATCATAGCCATTGATGTGAAGAAAACCATGCACTGCTAAAAATCCCATTTCGCGCTCAAAGCTGTGGCCATATTCTTCGGCTTGCTCACGCGCCTTGTCAATTGAAATAAAGAGCTCCCCAATATAGGTATCGAATTCAGCCATCATCTCTGCCAATTCTGGATTTTCTGCAAGGTCTTCCTCGTCAAAAGAAATCTCCATCTCTGGCTTGTATTCTAAACTGATGACATCCGTCGGGCGATCCGTATCACGGTATTCAAGATTTAGTTCATGACTGCGTTCATTGGTTACAAAAGTCACAGCCATTTCCTTGTCTTCTTTCCCAATTTTTTGAGCAGCAAATTCTAAAATTTCTTGCGTTTGTTTTAAGATTTCGTCAGAGACTTGACCAGTCTCATCTACCATTTCAATATACATCTGGATCACCTCACTATTATCACTTCATTATAGCATAAAACCAGCCTATATACTAGATACAGGCTGGTTTTCAATCTTTTTCTTTGCAGGACAATCTTACACCACTGTTTGCTGGATGGCATTCATCTGGGCATAGATCCCGCCTTGTGCGACCAGTTCCTCGTGTCTACCACGTTCCACAATGCGTCCTTCAGATAAGACTAAGATCTGATCCGCATCTTGGATAGTGGACAAGCGATGGGCAATGATAAAGGTGGTCCGTCCCTTTTGCAGGACTGCCATAGCCTTCTGGATGATTTCTTCTGTTTCCGTATCGATGTGAGAGGTTGCCTCATCCAAAATCAGAATTTGCGGATTCATATAGAGCGTCCGCGCAAAGGAAATCAATTGGCGCTCACCACTTGAAAAGGCGGATCCTTTTTCTACGACTGGATGGTCGATTCCCTTTTCAAGGCGCTCTACAAAGGGCCAAGCCCCGACTTTTTTCAAGGCGTCTTGGACCGCCTCCCGGTCAATATGTTCCTGACTCATGGCCACATTACTAGCTATGGTTCCTGTAAATAGATAAGGATCCTGTAGAACAATCCCCATATGGCTGCGTAAGCTCTCACGAGAGACTTGGCGAATATCTTGACCATCGATCAAAATCGCTCCTTCTTGAGGATCATAAAAACGATAGAGCAGGTTCATAATCGAAGACTTACCCGATCCAGTATGACCCACAAGAGCAATGGTTTGCCCAGGACTTGCCTGAAAGGCAATATCTCTCAGAACTGGCTTGCCTTCTTCATAGGCAAATTGAACATCGTTAAACACGACTTGAGCTTTTTCTATCTTCAGTTCCGATGCACCATCGGCCTCCAAAGGTTGGTCTAAGAAAGCAAGGACGCGACTCCCCGTTTCTAAGGATCTCCGAATATTCGGAAATTGACGACTGAGATTGGCCATGAGATCAAATAGATTAATGACATAGTTAATATTGATAAATAAGAAACCAGCCGTCACACCGATATTGCCCTGTAGGAAAGAAATCCCAGCGATGGTCAAAATGCCCGCAATCACTAAAAACTTGAGCAATTCCGTTAAGGTCCAAGAAGCAATGGAATCGGCCAGGAGGATTCGATCATTGGCTCCTAACATCTTCTGGGTAGTGGCTTCAAACTCCTCCACCACACCAGGCTCTTGATGATAGAGCTGAATCATACTGGCACCATGCAAGAGTTCATTGACCTGGGTATTGACCTCGCTTCTCGCATCAAAGAAATCCTTCATAGGCTGGTCCGTCATGACCTTGTAGAGATACTGGATCCCATAGAAAATCGGAAAGACCAAACACAAGAGAAGGCCCATCATAGGACTCAGGTAAAAGAGAATCCCTAGGATAAAGAGAAAGCGTACCAAATAGATGACTAAAATCATACAAGAGTTATAAAACTGGGTCCGCAAGGTCTCCGTATCATTGACAATTCTTGTCGCGATCTTCCCAGCCGGCTTATCATCAAAATAAGAAATAGGCAGCCCTTGCATGACTTGAAAGGCTTGGTCCCTCAGACTAGCGGTTACTTGGTTACTTCCATGCAGTAAAATCCGATTGCCCATGTAGCTAATCAGCTGCCCCAGGCTCAAGACCAAGAGATAGAATCCTCCCATCTGAAGCAAGTCCCCTTGCCCGCCACCGTGGATCAGTGCGGTCAAAGGCCCATCGATCATCTTTTGGAGAAGAAAGGGAGACAATTCAGAAAAAATGGTGGCTAGTAAGAGGCAAATAAAGCCAGCAAGAAAGACAGTTGGATAAAGCGTGATCCTAGATAATAATCGTTTCAAAACTTTCATCTTATTCTCCTTCCTGTTTTTGTTGCCGTTGGTATTGTTCATAATACCAGCCCTCTTGAGCCAATAAATCACTAGCCCTGCCTTCTTCTACAATCTGCCCTTGATCCAAGACGATGATCCAATCCGCCTGATGAACAGCCGACAAACGATGGGAAACAATGATGGTCGTCTTGTCTTTTCGTTCCTTTTGAATCGTGTCAATAATGGCCTGTTCGGTCTTCGCATCCACCGCCGAAAGGGAATCATCTAACAGCAAGAGCTCAGCATCTCTTAAGAATGCACGCGCCAGAGAGATCCGTTGTTTTTGACCTCCTGACACAGAGACCCCTTTCTCACCGATCAGGGTGTCCATTCCATGAGACATCCGCTCGAGATCATCCGCAAAAGCAGCTTGGGCTACTGCTTCCACCAAGTCTTCTTGGCTGGCTCCTTTTTTACCAAACGCTATATTCTCACGGATAGACTTGGAGAATAAAATATGTTCTTGGGAAACATAGCCAATTTTTTCTTCGATGGAGTGTCGGTTGTAGTCCACGATCGGTTGCTGGTTGACCAAGAATTCTCCCTCACCAACTGGGTACTGCCGCAAGAATTGTCGAACCAAGCTTGTCTTTCCTGCTCCGGTACGACCAACAATTCCAACCGTCTGTCCTCGCTGGATAGTCCAATCAATGCCTGATAGGCTCTTTCGCTCAGCACCAGGATAGCTGAAAGAATAGTCCTTAAACTGCACCAAATCAATCTGCTCTAGGTAGTGAGAACCATCTGGCTCCAGATCATCCGTTTCATCAATCACTTCTTTTAATTTTTTATAGGACATTTGCCCTGTCTGGTAGACCAAGATCAAGTCCGCCATCATCCACATAGGCTCAATTAAAAAGACCAAATACAGCTGTAAAGCCAATAATTTCCCAAGACTCAATTGCCCGCTTGCCAGGGACTGGCCTCCAAATAGCAGGAGCAAGACTGTCGAGAATCCAATAAACAACAGGGCTAAAGGTCCAAAAGAATACTGGATAGAGGCAATTTTATCCCCCGTTTTGGATAGACTGGCCGTTTTTTTCTGAAACTGTTTGACTTGCTGGTCCCGTCTACTATAGGCCCGCATGACCCGGATTCCTTCGATGGACTCCAAGACTTCATCATTCAACTGAGCGACTGCTTCCCGGTTTTGCTCAACATACTCCTCCTGCTTTCTACTCAAAAAATAGGTAGAGACGACGAGGAAGATCATGGGAATAAAGGAAATCAAGGTTAATTGCCAAGAAATGAAAAACATGGTCGGAATAATAAAGGCAAACAAGCCACCGCCAAACAGGAGCACCATCATCCCGTAACCAGCCATATCGGCCATCCCATCCACATCCGTCGTAAAGCGCGTCAAGAGATCTCCTGAACGGAATTTCTCAAAAAAGGGACGCCGCATAGCTACTAGCTTACGAAACGCTTGTCCCTGAAGGGTCGCCTTGAAATGGACTGACGACTGAAAAAGTCGCAACTGCCAATAAAAAGCCGTCAGGTAATTGAGGATAGCTGATCCCACCAAGAGGACCATATCCCATACAAAGTTGGATTGCGTCAGCGTCTGCTGACTCAAATGATCCACTAAGCGCTGGATGACTTGCGTCGGGATCAATAAGGTGTAATCATAAAGAATCAGGACCATAGCGATCTTCACATATCGCCACTTGCGCTCCCTGATATACTCCCAAATAGCTCTGATCATATATTCTCCTTTTCAAAATGGCACAGAAAAACCCAAGCAAGGAGCTGAGAGCAGTCTCAGTCCACACTTGGGCCTTCTGATGCCTATCACCAATTCAGTTAAGGCAGGCAAAAATGCATACAAAAAACCCAAGACAGACTCCTCCATCTTGGGTTCCATTTATAGTTTACATCGAACTCAACTGAGATTGGAGAAGCTGTGTATTCAATTGTGTCATCAAAACATCTACTTTGTTCATGATGGTTTTCTCCTTTCTCTTTGTTGTTCTAACTTTACCACGTATTTCTGTGCTTGTCAACGTTTTTTTGAAAATTGTTGAAAAAACCGGACTTTTAAAGATGGACTCGCAAAAAAAGAAGCCTAGACCCTCTCTAAGCTTCCCTCTTCTGCTATGCTAGTTGCCGGGATTGAACCGGCGACCTCATCCTTACCATGGATGCGCTCTACCGACTGAGCTAAACCAGCAGTACCTATCTACTATATCATGGAGATAGGTCTTTTGTCAATATCCTGACTCATTTTTCTGCCAAATATTCTTCCTTCGTGAGGACATAATGAATTCTCGTCACCATTCTCCCTTCTTCATGCAAGTCTAGCATCGCGTAGGGCTCCTCGTGAGAATATTTCATCCCTGATTTGGCCATCACCCGTCCAGAAGCTGGGTTGTCCTGATCATGAACAGCAATGAGCTTGTTCATCCCTAACTGTTCAAAAGCCAAGGCAATGACTGCCTTGGTAGCCTCTGTCGCAAGACCTTGGTTCCAATAGTCTTTATTCAGAACATAGCCGATACTCCCCTTCTTCAGACAAAGATCCAAATCCAGTAAATCAATCGTCCCGATAAATTTTCCATTCTCTTTGAGCTCGATCCCCCATCTTCCAAGTGGGCTCGCTAGGTATAAGAGGGCAATATTATTACGCGTCTCTTCTAGACTTTGATTGGTTGCAAAGGTATAGCGCGTAACTGTCTCATCAGAAGCATACTCAAACATAGCCGGTGCGTCTTCAAGAGTGACCGGACGCAAGTGCAAGCGCTCAGTCTCTATTTCTCGATAAGCCGCTAACTTCACATATAAATTTTCCATTTGACTCTCCTTCTTTAGGGATTAGTTTAGCAAATAACATAAAGGAAGGCAAGCTCAAATTTTTCTTGCTTTTTAACCCACTTTTCTATACAATTAAATCAATCAAAACAATCAGATAAGGAGTGAAAAGGTCATTGAGTCAAGAGAGCCATCTCACACCAATGGCCTTTTTACACCTAAATCTGAGCAAGGAGGCAAGAATGCTCATTGGAATTCCTAAAGAAATTAAAAACAACGAAAATCGGGTCGGTTTGACACCTGCAGGCGTACAAAGCTTGGTGAAGAAAGGTCATCACGTTTTGGTGGAAACAAATGCCGGACTTGGTTCTGGCTTTGCGGATGAAGATTACACGAAGCAAGGGGCAACCATCGTTGCGACTGCTGCAGAAGCTTGGGCCGCTGAGATGGTGGTCAAAGTCAAAGAACCCCTCGCTGAAGAATATGGCTTCCTTCGCGAAGACCTCTTGCTCTTCACATACTTGCACATGGCTGCTGCTCCTGAATTAGCAGATGCCATGGTTGCAGCCAAGACAACTGGTGTAGCCTACGAAACCGTTCGAGACTTAGATGGACAATTGCCACTCTTGGTGCCAATGAGTGAGGTGGCTGGACGGATGGCCGTGCAAATCGGTGCTCACTTCCTGACCAAACAAGAAGGTGGATCAGGAGTCCTCCTAGGTGGGGTGCCAGGTGTTCCCAAAGGAAAAGTTACCATCATCGGAGGCGGGGTCGTTGGAACCCACGCAGCTCGTATCGCCCTTGGACTCGGTGCCCAAGTGACCATCTTAGATATCAGTGCTAAACGTTTGGCTGTTCTGGAAGATGTCTTTGGTCACCAAATCCAAACCCTTATGTCCAATCCATTTAACATTGAAGCCAGCGTCCGTGATGCCGATGTTGTCATCGGAGCTGTCTTGATTCCTGGGGCTAAAGCTCCTAAATTAGTGACAGACGATATGGTCAAACAAATGCGTCCCGGTTCAGTCATCGTCGATGTGGCCGTTGACCAAGGTGGTGTTATCGAAACAGCAGACCGTGTCACAACGCATACGGAACCAGTTTACGAAAAACATGGCGTGCTCCACTATGCCGTTGCCAATATCCCAGGGGCTGTCGCACGTACCTCTACTATCGCCCTTACCAATGTGACCCTTCCTTATGTTGAAGCTTTAGCTGACAATGGCTTCCACAAGGCAATTGCCCTCGATGAAGGCTTGCGCCAAGGTGTCACTACTTACCAAGGCCATATCACAAGCCAACCTGTTGCTACTGGTTTAGAGCGCGACTTCACACCAATCGATGAATTGGTTTAATTTCTAACATAAAAAAGGCAAAGATCTGATGATCTTTGCCTTTTCTTTTATTCTTCTTCTTCCACATCCGATTCTTCTTTGAGCACTGAATTTGGGATGGGCTCGTAGGCCCGGATAATTTCTGCTACTACAGGATGGCGAACAACATCCTTGGCAGAGAAATGCACAAAGTCGATCTGAGAAATATTTTTCAATTTCTCCTGGGCATCAATCAAGCCGGATTTGACATTTCGAGGAAGGTCAATCTGGCTAGTATCTCCATTGACAATCATCTTAGAGTTAAAACCAAGACGGGTCAAAAACATTTTCATCTGCATGATGGTGGTATTTTGCGCTTCATCGAGGATGACAAAGGCATCGTCCAAGGTCCGCCCCCGCATATAAGCCAAAGGCGCAATCTCGATAATCTCCCGCTCCATCATCCGAATTGTTTGGTCTTTCCCTAAAATCTGGTATAGAGCATCATAGACCGGTCGTAGATAAGGGTCCACTTTTTCTTTGAGATCCCCTGGTAGGAAACCAAGGCTCTCTCCAGCTTCAACAGCAGGACGAGTCAAAATGATCCGCTTGACTTGACCACGCTTGAGGGCAGTCACAGCCAAAGTCACTGCTAGGAAGGTTTTCCCAGTCCCCGCTGGTCCAATCCCAAAAGTAACATCATGGTTCTTGACACTATCGACATAGATCTTTTGACCAAGCGTTTTAACCCGAATGGGCTTGCCGTAACTATCCTTGATAATCTCTTCTTCATAGAGAGCGATGAACTTATCCAATTCCCCATTTCTCACCATGGTAATGGCGGTCACCACATCCGGCGTTCCAATGGTCATGCCACGGTTGACGAGGACCAAAAGGGCCTGGATGACTTGACGAACTCGCTCGCAGGTTTCTTCTTCCCCAATGATTTGGACTATTTCTGTCCGGGCATGAATAGTCACCCCAAATTCTTGCTCCATCAAACGAAGATGGCGTTCGTTAGATCCAAACAAATGAAAGAGATCGTCTGGATGCGTTAATGTAATTTCAACTGAATGTTCTTGCAAATAAAGAACCTCTCTACCTGTGTTTTTCTATTATTATAACAAAGAGGCCGAGAAAAAACCATCCTCGACCTGTCCTTTTCTAGTGGGCTTGGTATTCTTCCCAAATCGCATCAAAATCGCCAAGATTAAAGGAAAAGCTCGCATGCTCTTCTAGATAGCGACTGACCTCGTCGAAGTCATCTGTATGCTTGGGAAAAGCAGACTCATAAAATGCAAGATCTGCTAGAATGGCTTTAGGAGCATTGCTTTTAGGATTGCGCTCCGTCATCAGCCAAGTATAAAACGATTTTCGCATAAGCCTCCTCTTAGATTAACTCTGTTCCAAACTGGTCTTGCTTGATTTTTTTGGCCTTCATCAAGCCACCCAAAGCCTTTTTGAACTGGCCTTTTGAAATCCCAAAAGTCGCCTTGATCTCTTCTGGAGATGACTTATCATTCAAGGTCATAAAGCCTCCATTGGATTCCAAATAGGTTAAAATCATTTGTGCATCGTTTTCCAACATCTCAAAGGAGCGTGGCTTCAAAGATAGATTCAAGGTCCGATCCACCTCACGAAAACCGATGACGCGAGCATTTACGACCTCTCCCAAACGAGGTTCTGCATAGCGCTCACTTGGGTGGATAAAGCCCAGCATATTGTTCTCTGGAAGGTAAACAAAGGTTCCAGACAATTTCAAGCGGTAGACAATGGCTGGCCAGTTTTGGTTTTGCATATTGTTGTAGGCTGGACGAGCCAAACGCTGGAAATCTTCCTGGTAGGCTAAGATCCCCCAAATCCGATCTTTCTTATCGACTTCTAAGCGAATATAGAGATGATCGCCCTTTTTAGGCCATAGATCTTTAATCTCCGGTAGGATATCTAGTGAGACAACAATCTGCTTATCTGGAAGCCCTGTATCCACGAAGACTCCCAAATCCTTGCGCACTTCCGTGACCGTTCCCCAGCCAAAGCTTTCTTGAGTTGCAGTGACTTCAAGTGTCGTGAGTCGGAGCTTTTGCTTCATATCTGTATAGGCAAAGCCCTTGACACTTTCTCCGACTTTGTGTGGGCCTTCTGCTTTATCAAGCGCGTAGGTCTGGCCATCTTTTTGAACAAAATAGAAGTGATCATTTTCATCGATGACCATTCCCATGATGTAGCTTGCTAGATTCGTATTCATGTTTCCTTCTTTCCTCTTGCCTCTTCACAAGAATAATGGAAATAAAACCCAGCCAGCAGTGCCAACTGAGTCTTTCTTTCCTGTAATGGTTGGGATGGATTAAACTTCCATCAATTCTTTTTCTTTATGAGCTGTCATTTCATCTACATGCTTAACAGCGTCATCCGTAACTTTTTGGATCTCTTTTTCAAGACCTTTCAATTCATCTTCTGTGATTTCTTTTGCTTTTTCTTGTTTCTTCGCTTCATCCATAGCATCGCGGCGGATGTTACGGATCGCTACTTTAGCATTTTCACCCACTTTTTTCACTTCTTTTGCCAAGTCACGACGAGTTTCTTCTGTCAAAGCTGGGATAACCAAGCGGATAACAGATCCATCGTTGGCTGGAGTGATGCCAAGGTCAGAAGCATTGATGCTGTGCTCGATGTCTTTCAAAGATGATTTATCAAATGGTGTGATCAACAAGACACGTGCTTCTGGAATGGTGATCGATGCCAATTGGTTCAATGGTGTCTCTACTCCGTAGTATTCTACGAAAATACGATCCAAAAGACTTGCATTTGCACGTCCAGCACGGATGCTACCAAATTCACGTCCCAAACTTTGGTGAGACTGAGTCATTCTTTCTTTTGCTTTTTCTACGATTGGGTTTGCCATAATCTTCCTCTATTTTCTATTATTTTTCTACGTTATTCGATACGGTTGTACCGATATTTTCACCAAAGACAACGCGTTTGATATTGCCTGGTTCATTCATATTAAAGACAACCAAGTCAATGTCGTTGTCCATGGAGAGAGTAGAGGCTGTTGAATCCATGATGCGAAGACCTTTGTTGATCACATCACGGTGAGTCAATTCCTCAAATTTCACAGCTGAAGCATCTTTTTTCGGATCGGCATTGTAAACACCATCGACCCCATTTTTGGCCATGAGAATGGCATCTGCTTCAATCTCAGCTGCACGAAGGGCTGCGGTCGTATCTGTTGAGAAGTAAGGAGAACCGATCCCTGCACCAAAGATCACGATCCGATCTTTTTCAAGGTGACGAAGGGCACGACCACGGATATATGGTTCTGCAACTTGTTGCATAGCAATCGCAGTTTGAACACGGGTATCCACGCCAACTTGTTGAAGCGAATCAGCCATCACAAGAGCGTTCATGACAGTACCGAGCATACCTGTGTAGTCTGCTTGGACACGATCCATCCCTGCTTCAGCAGCAGGTTCTCCACGCCAAAGGTTTCCCCCTCCGATCACCAAGGCAATTTCAATTCCAAGTTCATGAACTTCCTTGATTTCTTGGGCCATATTTTGGACAGTTTTGATATCGATTCCGACACCACGTTCGCCGGCAAGAGCCTCACCAGATAGCTTGATTAAGATACGTTTATACTTAGGTTCTACCATTTTCTCTCTCCTTTTTTGATCTGTATTATTTTACCATAAATTACGTTTTTTATATAGTCATATCCATCAAAATTTTCTTTTTTCCATCCGATTAGTTTTACCAACTGTAGCAAATAAAAATGGAGTACAAAAAAAGCTACCCGAAGGCAGCTTTTCATTTCAATTAAAGTGAGTTAACATCCACTTTGATACCAGGACCTTGAGTTGTAGTCAAAGTCAAGCTAGTTACGTAAGTACCTTTAGCTGTAGCTGGTTTTGCTTTTTGGATTGTGTCGTTGAAAGCTTTAAAGTTTTCAACCAATTTAGTATCATCGAATGAAACTTTACCGATGATCGCTTGAACGATACCTGCTTTATCAGCACGGTAAGTGATTTTACCACCTTTAGACTCTTCAACTGCTTTCGCAACATCCATTGTTACTGTACCAGTTTTAGGGTTTGGCATCAAGTTACGAGGTCCAAGGACACGTCCAAGACGTCCAACAAGAGCCATCATGTCAGGTGTAGCGATAACTACGTCGAAGTCCAACCAACCATCGTTGATTTTCGCAACAAGGTCATCTTCACCTACGAAGTCTGCACCAGCAGCTTTTGCTTCTTCAGCTTTTGCACCACGTGCAAATACAAGAACGCGAGCTGTTTTACCAGTTCCGTTTGGCAATACCATTGCACCACGGATTTGTTGGTCAGCTTTTTTCACGTCGATGTTCAAGTTGTATGCAACTTCTACAGTTGCGTCAAATTTTGCAAAGTTAGTTTCTTTTGCAAGAGCTACAGCTTCTTCTACGCTGTAGACTTTTGTGCTGTCGATTTTTTCAAGAGCAGCACGAAGTTGTTTGCTTTTTTTAGCCATTTTATCTTTCTCCTTGTAATGTGGTCATATCGATTTTCATCTCCCACGTCACTCGTCATTTGATCAAGTGTATTGCGGGCAAATAGGATTGTTACAATTAGTCAGTAACAGTGAATCCCATAGAACGAGCAGTACCTTCGATCATACGCATTGCAGACTCAATGTTTGCAGCGTTCAAATCTGGCATCTTAGTTTCAGCGATTTGTTGTACTTGTGCACGAGTTACAGTTGCAACTTTCGTTTTGTTCGGTGTACCTGAACCTTTTTCAACACCTGCAGCTTTTTTCAAAAGAACAGCAGCTGGTGGTGTTTTTGTAACGAAATCGAATGATTTGTCTTCATAAACAGTGATAACAACTGGGATGATCATTCCAGCTTGATCAGCTGTACGAGCGTTAAACTCTTTAGTGAATCCCATGATGTTGATACCTGCTTGACCAAGCGCTGGACCAACCGGTGGAGCTGGAGTAGCTTTACCAGCAGGGATTTGCAATTTTACAAGTTTTTCGACTTTTTTAGCCATTTCTTAAATCCTCCTTTGTGGTTTTGGCGGTAATTACAGATTTTTACCTCCCACAAGTATGCTTTGTGCATACCTTTCTATTATACACGATTTCTCTTTTTTTGCAAGAAAAAATTAAAATATAGTAAACTTTTTTTTCGTTTTATGATAGAATGAAGCTATGTTAATCAAAGTTGCTTCTGTATTATTTATTTTTTTAACGCTGATTCTGAGCGGCATCATTGTTCACCTCTTTAAACTCCAAAAAAGAGGATGGCGATCCACCGATATTGCCTTTCCTTTATTTGCTTTGGAGTACTACCTGATTTCAGACAGCGCCTTTTACCACAGCCTCTTACCACTGCTGGCCTTGAGTCTTTCGCTTTTGGCCTTGGGGCTAACGGTTTATTTCTTAAAAAAGAAAAAGTGTTTTTATTATCCGAAATTTATCAAATACTTCTGGCGCGCTGGATTTCTAGTTACCTTCTTGCTCTATCTGATCTTAACCGCTAGTTTGTTTATCTAATGCCAAAAGGAGGCTGGGACAAAAGTCCTAGCCTCTTAATTGTTTTTGGATTATCGATCAAGACGCAGTGGTTGAGTGGTCTCTACCACGCTGATTTCATCAGCTTTTACAGCCCTACTCAACTGTGCGGAGGTGGGACGACGAAATCGAATTCTAACGAATTACCGATTTCTGTCCTACTCTCTTTTTTTTATTTCTTCCGATGGAAGAACCAGCCCACCAACTTCTTGAAGATTTGGATCAAGATGAGAGCAAGAACGGCCATGACAGCGCAGATAACCAGTGTTTGGATCCTCAAGGGGCTCATGTTAAAGAATTTCCCTAGGATACTGCTTGAAACCAAGAAGGCTAGGATATTTCCTAGAAGAACCAGTCTCTTGTAGTGATTGAGAGGCTGGGATTCTTGATAGATGATGGTAAAGCCGACGAAGGCCATCAAGCAGATGGCTGCACTTGAGAGCTCTTCCGACCTCATGCCAAATGCTGAAGAGAGCAAAACCAAACTAAAGATCAGTATAAAATCCGTCAAGGCAGCAGGTAGCGCATTTTTAAAGACCGTTTCGATAAAGCGCCCTTTGATGCGCTCGCTATTGGGCTCAAGCGCTAGAAAGAATCCTGGAATCCCAATCGTAAAACCACTGATCAAAGACATCTGCGATGGCATGATGGGATAGGTAAAGGCTAAGAGCGTCACTGAGATAGCCAACAAGATAGAAAAGATATTCTTGATCAAAAAGAGACTGGCTGATCGTTGAATATTATTGACCACCCGCCGCCCTTCTGCCACGATGGACGGCATCTTCCCAAAGTCAGAATCCAGTAAGACCACTTGCGCCATCTTCTTGGTCGCATCGTTTCCAGATTCCATCGCAATACTACAATCCGCTGTTTTGAGGGCAAGAATATCGTTGACGCCATCTCCAGTCATGGCGACTTTATGCCCCTTTGCCTGCAAACCTTCTACAAGGCTTTTCTTTTGCTCTGGTGTCACCCGACCAAAGACCGTATATTGGCTCGCCGCCTGGTGCAATTCTTCTTCCGTCAGTAAGGTTCTGGTATCGATTAGATCCTCTGCTCCTTCAATGCCTGCTTTTTGTGCAATAGCTGAGACTGTAGCAGGGTTGTCCCCTGAAATGACCTTAATGGTCACTCCTTGTTGTTTGAAGTAGGTGAAGGTTTCTTTGGCATTTTTTCTCAAAGGATTGGAGAGAATAATCCAGGCTACCAAGTCTACAGGAGCCTCTAAAGTCTCTCCCAGGTGATCTCCCTTATATTTCCCAAAGGCCAAGACCCGATTGCCTGCCTGAGTAGCAGGAGCTATCTCTTGTTCAACCTCAGAGAAGCCCTCTCGTAAAACAAACTCTGGTGCACCTAATACATAGATCCCCGATTCAAAGGCAATCGCCCCATACTTTTTCTTAGACGTAAAGGGCTGAATGTCGAGAGCCTTCCAAGGCTGGCTTATTTGTGTCTTGTGAAATTTTCGGATGGCATCCATGGTATCGTTTTGATCCATACTAGCTCCTACATACTGAGCTAGGGCCTCCAAGTCTTGAGCGTCTTTAACTGGACGAATCTCTGTCACTTCCATACCTGGCTCTGTAATGGTCCCCGTCTTATCGACACAAAGGATATCCACGCGCGATAAGGTCTCAATCCCCTTCATGCTATTGAGCAGGACCTTTTCCTTGGCTAATCTGACAGCACCAAGAGCCAGTGCCAAGGTCATCAAGAGATACAAGCCTTCTGGAATCATCCCAATCAAGGCCCCGACTGTTGAAGTCACACTAAGCTTGAGACTATCGCCTAGACTGATATAGCTGCGAAGAAAAAGGAGCGAACCTAGCGGAATGATAAGGAGACCAATGATCCCCACAATACGATTGACCGCATGGACCATGTCAGACTCCTCATGAGACTTGACTTGCTTGGCTTCCAGGCTCAATTGGTTGATGTAGGAGTCATTCCCAACTTTTTCTAGTCGCGCTAAACCTTGACCAGCGATCACAAAACTACCTGACATGAGTGCGTCTTGTGCTCCTTTTTTGACCTCATCGGCTTCACCGGTCAATTGCGACTCATCGACTTTTAGATCGCCCTCCAGCAAGACCCCATCCGCATAGATCTGGTCTCCAGCTTGAAAGCGAACTAGATCGCCCTCCACCAGCTGATCGATAGGTAGAGCGACTTCTTTTCCTTCTCGAAGAACGATCGCCTCACTCATATGTAGAAATTGCATCTGACGCAAGATCCGTCGAGAGCGGACTTCCTGCACAATTCCTACCAAGGAGTTGACCACGACGACCGGGACAAACAAGAGATTGTTCCAAGACTTCACTGCTACCAGCAAGACCGCTAAGACCAGGAAAATCAGATTAAAGTAAGTAAAGACATTGTCTCGAATGATCTGCCCAATACTTTTTTCTGTCTTAATCGTGACCTTATTTTGCTTGCCCTCTTGGATCTTTTTTGCTACTTCTTCCTGACTGAGTCCTTCTAATCTATCCATTGCTTTCCTCACTCATGTATTTCCAAAGGCAATCCTTCTGGATCGAAGAAAAATGCCATCTTCTTGCCATCAAAATCATCATAGCGAAGGCCTGTATTCTCAATACCTAGCTGATCCAATCTAGCTAGATAGGTCTCTACATCGTCCACTTGAAAGGCCAGATGACGCAGTCCCGCATGCTCGGGCAAGGGGAGCTTAGGCCGTTCTGGGGCCTTCGGTTTGATAAAGAGTTCTAAAGTCAGCTCCCCCTGACGGAGATTGATCAAGATATCTCCGCGTTCGGGACGGTCATACTCACTGACAATCGCAAAGCCCAACTGGTCCACATAAAAGTGCAGCATAGCGTCGCGCTCCCGTCCAATGATGGCAATATGATGAATCGTGTCTAACTTCATCTGGTCCTACTTTCTATTTTCTATAAAAAGAAAAGGGAGTGGGGCATATGCCCTTTTTCCCTATCCTTATGATTGTTGCAATACTTTTCGAGGCTTGGTCCCTTCAGCCGGGCCAATCACACCCGCTGCTTCCAACTCTTCCATGAGGCGAGTCGCCCGGTTAAAACCAACCGATAAGCGGCGCTGGATCATCGAAGCACTGGCTTTTTGGGTCTCGATAACAAGCGCTTTGGCCTCTTCAAAGAGAGGATCACCTTCATCTGAGCCACCCATACCTCCATCAAAGTCTGACTCCGATACTTCGCCTGGATCAAAGGCATCATCATAATCGGCTTCTGCCTGCTCTTTGACAAAGTTGACAATCCGCTCCACATCGTCATCTGAGATAAAGGATCCTTGTAGACGGATTGGATGATTTTCATCGATCGGTTTAAAGAGCATGTCCCCACGACCGAGCAGTTTCTCTGCGCCATTTTCATCCAAGATGGTCCGTGAGTCGGTCCCAGATGATACCGCAAAAGCGACACGGGAAGGCACATTGGCCTTGATCAAACCTGAGATAACGTCAACCGATGGCCGTTGGGTCGCCAAGATCATGTGGATCCCGGCTGCACGCGCCTTTTGTCCAAGGCGAATAATAGCATCTTCCACTTCTTTACTTGCGACCATCATCAAGTCTGCCAACTCGTCGACAATGACCACGATCAAAGGAAGGGGCACTTGCTTCATCTCAGACTGGGCATTGTACTCAGCCACCTTGGCATTAAAGCCAGCAATATTGCGAGCACCCACTTTTGAGAAGAGCTCGTAGCGATTTTCCATCTCATCAACGACCTTCTGCAGGGCCCGACTGGCCTTGCGTGGGTTGGTCACCACTGGAATCAAGAGGTGAGGAATATCATTGTAAACAGAAAGCTCCACCATCTTTGGATCGACCATCATAAACTTGACTTCGTCTGGACGAGCCTTCATCAAGATACTCGAAATAATCCCATTGACCGCTACTGACTTACCAGATCCGGTAGACCCCGCTACCAAGAGGTGGGGCATCCGAGCCAAATCAAAGGTCCGAGCTGAGCCATCTACAGCCTTCCCAAGAGGAATCTCAAGGAGTTTAGCTGGATCTGTTTTGGACTGTTCCCACAATTCACGGAAAGAAACCGTCGCAATCTCTGAGTTGGGCACTTCAATCCCGACCAGAGACTTCCCTGGAATTGGTGCTTCAATCCGCACATCCTTGGCAGCTAGGGCCAAGGCCAAATCATCTGCTAGGTTGGAAATGCGGTTGACACGCACACCGACAGCTGGCTTGACTTCATATTTGGTAACAGAAGGACCGATTTCCGCCCGCTCCACTGTCGCCTTGATATTGAAGCTTGCAAAGGTCTCTTCCAAAATACGGATGTTCTGGCGAACGATATTTTTCTCTTTGGATTGATTTTTCGGCTTGTCAGGTGCGAAGAGATCAATCGTTGGAAGCTTGTACTGGAGGAGTTCCTTAGGTGTGAAATCCACTTGAACTTCTTCTCCATCGTCCTCGAATTCTTCGGCTTCCGGAAGCTCTTCGTATGCTTCAGGCTCTTCAGGCCATTCTTCATCTGGCAGGTAGATCTCTGGTGTTGCTGGTGCGAAAATTTCGGCTTCTGGGAAGGTCTCTGTGAACGGCTCTTCCGCCAGCACCTCTCCCGTTTCAGGGTCTACAGGATGCCCTTCCATAGAAAGGGGAGTTGGAAGAACTGCACTTGCTTCTTCTTGCTCTCTTTCAGCTGCCGCAGCTTCCTCAGCAGCTCTCGCTTCCTTTTCAAGGAACTTCTGCTCGCGACGTTCTTTGCGTTTTTCCATAGAAGCGTGGAAGGCTTCTGAACCCTTTTCAAACAAATCATAGATGGAGTAAGGACTCATCAAGAGGATCCCCAATCCGATAAAGAGAAGGCCAATAAAATAAGAGCCAATATTTGAAAAGAGGAAGGAAATCGGAGCATAAAGAAGGGCACCGATCATACCACCACCGGCAAAGCTCTCCACCCGCAGATGAATCAGGTCTGCCATGATTCTTGAAAAGGTGACCTTGATCCCATTATTGTCTAAATGAAGGGAGGATACAAAGAAGGCCTGAAACATCAAGAGAAGTCCAGCAAAGAAGCTTAGGAATCCTGAAATAACCCCTTCGTGTTTGTCCAGCCATTTAAAGGCATAAAGGTAGAAAAAGGTCGCTAAAATAGCCAAGTAAGCCAAACTCCCAACAAACAGTCGGATTAAGTTGTAGGCCAAGACCCCTACTGCTCCCAATTTCAAGGCCGCAAAGACTAAAACCAGACTAATCAGAATGGTCACAATCATGCGGTGAATTGCTTTTTTTCTTTCTAATTCTGCTTTGGACAGTCGTCTCGTCGACCGTGTTTTTTTTGATTGATTATTGTTTGCCATAACTTTTATTATATCACAATTCCAAGCCAGTTCTCTAGTAAAATCATTTCCTCAATTTTGCGCCATAAAGCAAAAACAGCACCGAGTGGGCACTGTTCTTTAGAGCTGTTTAGAACGATATTCAATGACGTTCAAATTCCAAAATGGATCTTATTTAGATTTTTTATCATCTGGAGTGATGGTATCTAGAACTTGGTCGAATTTTTGCTCTCTTTCCAAGTCATGATCCAATTGAATGATATCGACTTGATCTTGTAGATTTGTCTGCGGAACTTGTGGTTTGTATGACGAGACAAATCCTACTCCAATCACCAGTAGACTCGCTCCAAGGACGCAAAGTCTTTTGACATGCCAAGCCATCGGCAAGGGAATTTTTGCTCCGAAACCTGATTTCTTGACCCAATCCGGATGGTCTCGCATCACGCGATTTGCTGCCATCAGAGGCTTCAAGTAGCCAAAGAGCGCAATGACCGTTGTCAAACCAATACCCCGAAAACGATTCTGATTGGACGGAGAAACATGGTTCACATCCATAAATACCATTCCCGTAATCACTAAAATAATGACCAGTAATAAGCCCAAAGATCTCCAAAGAACTTCTCTACGGTAACATTTCAATTCATCAAACGACATCTCGTTAAAATTCTTATTCATTTTTCAATAACTCCTTGTGTTTTCTCAGGTTCTTTCATTTAATCTCTATTTCGATTGTAGAATTTACAGATGATTGCCTTCATCCTTCAAGTATCGTTTAGCCTTTCGAACGATATAGAGCGACTCATCTTCTGAGACTAACTTGTGAAAGAGATCGTTTGCTCTATGCTTATCTCCTTTGAGAGCAGCATTCAAGGCTTGGTAGTAGATGATTTCCAACTGCTGGTACTTGAAGTCATTGCTTAAGTCTTCAAAATAATCATTGCTTTGGTGCGCAATGGTTAAATCATAAAGAGCGAGACAGACCTCTTTTGTTTTCTCAGCCAGTGTAGGGGCTGTAATGGTCAATCCATTTAACTGAGCCTCTAGCTCTTCTCTAGACAAATCAGGATCTGTCAGGACGATCGAACGAATAAGATAACTTTCAAAAAAGTTCTTATATTTCTGCGGTAGTGCCGTCTGACTGAGTGCTTCTCTAGCTTCCTTGATGACAGCATCGAAATCTCCCATCATAAAAGAATAGGCGACCGATGTTAGCTTCATATCTATCTGTAAAATGGGCTTTTTCACATTCTTATTCAACTGAAGGTATTGCTGCCAAAAAGCTAAATCTAAGTCTACATGGAGCAAGGTGTTGCACTTGTTGGTATAGCTTTTCTTGAGCAATTGGATGAATAAAATCAAGCCTGCAAGTACCAATAAAACGCCAGCAGTCTGAAGAAGAGTATCCCTGACCACTAATCCAATGCAAAAGATCAGAAGCATTGCTAACAAGCCTGCAGATCTAATATAGAGTCTATAGTTTTTGCGTAGAGTTTTATAATCCAATTTGTAGCCTCCTATTCATGATACGGTTTTTGAGGGAATTCGTTCATTTTCAAACAAATTAACATATCTCCCATCATACCGAATTTTCCATCTATACGCAACTTCCTTCTTAATTAGTGATTTATCAAATGTTATCAATCTTGAAACAACCTCAGAAAATAGAGAATCCCGTCCAGATTTGAAAGTATCGCAAAATTAAGGTACAATAGAGAAAGACAACTATGTTGGAAAGGAAGAATATGAAAAAATTAATCGCACTACTATTATTTTCCGGCTTGGCTTTGACAGCTTGTTCGTCCAATAAGACTGACGCTAGCTCTTCAAGCGCAAGCAAAGAAAAGACAGAGCAGACAGCAACTTCTAGCTCTAGTGAAAAAGATCAAAAGAAAATTGAAGAAGAACAAAAGAAATTAGAACAACTGCGCAAAGATTTTAACGATGCCATGACCAATGAAAATGCCGTCTTCCCACAACTCTCAACTGATGTGGCTGAAGACGAAGCGGAGGTTAAAATCACTACGACTGAAGGCGATATCACTGTGAAGCTTTTCCCTAAATATGCGCCCCTTGCAGTTGAAAACTTCTTGACCCACGCAAAAGAAGGCTACTACAATGGCTTGCTTTTCCACCGTGTTATTAACAACTTTATGATCCAAACTGGGGATCCTAAAGGAGACGGTACGGGTGGCGAATCTATCTGGAAGGGCAAAGACAAATCCAAAGATTCAGGTACTGGTTTTGAGAATGAGTATTCTCCATACCTTTACAACCTTCGTGGAGCCCTTGCCATGGCCAATTCTGGTCCAAATACCAATGGTAGTCAATTCTATATCAACCAAAATAAGGATGATATTTCAAGTAAACTCCCAACTGACCGCTTCCCAGCTAAGATCATCGATGCTTATAAAAATGGTGGAAATCCAACCCTCGATGGTGGTAACTACACTGTCTTTGGTCAAGTGATCGATGGCATGGATGTGGTGGATAAAATCGCCTCTGCCGAAACTGATGATAAGGACAAACCAAAAACAGACATCAAGATTGAAAAAATCGAGATCTTAAAAGACTACAATTTCAAGAAATAATGAAAAGAGAACCAAACGGTTCTCTTTTTCTATCAAATGTAAATTTTTCTTAGAAACTTTCCTTAGGTGAGTACGGACGTCAGCGAACTTCTGCGAAGTTCCATGACTAATTATTGAGCCTAAGGTCTCAATAATTCCGTGTGCCTGAAACAAATCTGTTTCAGGCACTTTTCTCACTGCGGAATGTTTCGGTCATTACTTGACTAAATTTAAAAATAGAATCATTTAGATTTTTTGAATTACTTGTGCCGCCTTATGTAAACAACAAAATTTCTTCATTCTAAAAAGCGAGACAAGTTTCTCTTTTTGTCTTTAAGTCAATTCATTAAAGTCCCAGATTTGGTCCATCCAGCCTTCATAGAAGTCTGGCTCGTGGCAAACCATGAGGATCGATCCCTTGTACTCTTTCAGAGCCCGTTTCAATTCTTCTTTGGCATCCACATCCAAGTGGTTGGTAGGTTCATCTAGTACCAAGACATTGTTTTCACGATTCATCAAGAGACAGAAGCGTACCTTGGCTTGTTCTCCACCGGATAGCACCTGGATTTGGCTCTCGATATGTTTGGTCGTCAAGCCACAGCGGGCAAGTGCGGCACGAACTTCTGCTTGGTTGAGAGCCGGAAAGGCATTCCAGACTGCTTCAAGCGGTGTCTGGCGATTGCCCCCTTCGACCTCTTGCTCGAAATAGCCAAGCTCTAGGTAATCTCCACGCTCGACTTCACCAGCGATCGGTGGGATAATTCCTAACAAGCTCTTCAAGAGAGTGGTTTTCCCGATCCCGTTGGCCCCGATGATGGCCACCTTTTGATTGCGTTCAAAGGTTAGGTTCAAAGGCTTGGTTAAAGGACGGTCATAGCCAATCTGAAGATCCTTGGCCTGGAAGATAAAGCGTCCAGGAGTCCGGGCATTCTTAAATTCAAAGGAGGGTTTCGGTTTCTCACTTTGCAACTCAATGAGTTCCATCTTGTCCAGCTTCTTCTGACGAGACATGGCCATATTCCGTGTCGCCACACGCGCCTTATTGCGGGCTACGAAATCTTTCAAATCAGCAATCTCTTTTTGCTGGCGCTCATAAGCCGCTTCCAATTGCGATTTCTTCATTTCATAGACTTCAAGGAATTGGTAGTAGTCTCCTGAATAGCGGGTTAACTGCTGATTTTCCACATGGTAGACGATATTGATCACATCATTCAAGAAAGGAATGTCGTGGGAAATGAGGACAAAGGCATTTTCATAATTCTGCAAATAGCGTTTGAGCCAATCGATGTGCTCTGCATCCAAGTAGTTGGTCGGCTCGTCCAAGAGAAGGATATCTGGTTTTTCAAGGAGCAATTTAGCCAAAAGGACCTTGGTCCGTTGCCCACCTGACAAGGAGGTCACATCCGTATCCATGCCAAAGTCCATGACCCCAAGAGCACGCGCCACTTCATCAATCTTGGCATCCAAGGTATAAAAATCACGACTTTCTAGACGCTCTTGAAGTTCCCCAACCTCTTCCATCAAAGCATCGACATCGGCTCCCTCTTCCGCCATGGCCATATAGAGGTCATTGATGCGAGCTTCAGCTGTGAACAACTCATCAAAAGCGGTCCGTAAGACATCGCGAACCGTTTGTCCTTCTTCTAAGACCGAATGCTGGTCCAGATAACCTGCTGTCACGTACTTAGACCACTCAACCTTTCCTTCGTCTGGTTGCATTTTACCCGTCACGATGCTCATGAAGGTCGATTTCCCCTCACCATTGGCCCCGACAAGACCGATATGCTCTCCCTTTAACAAACGGAAGGACACATCCTCAAAAATCGCCCGGTCCCCAAAACCGTGACTCAAATTTTTCACTTCTAAAATACTCATGCTTGACTCTCTTTCATTGATTTCACTCGTATGATTATATCATCTTCACTGCAAAATGAAAAGGGAGCCCAACTCCCTTTAGAATATATATAAATAAATTATAAGTAAGATAGGTTACGCGATTTTGTCAAGAAATCAAAATAAGTTCTAACTTATGAATCTCATAAAGAATATACCGAAACTTTCCGCCGTGAGAAAAGTGCTAGAAACATTATTGTTTCTAGCACTCGGGAGTTTTGAGACCTTAGGCTCAAAACTAAGTCATGGAACTTCTTTGAAGTTCGCTGACGTCCGTACTCACCTAAGGAAAGCTTCTGGCATACTTTTATTATATATCTGAAGAAAACCCAACTCCCTTTTCTTTTACAAACCTAATTCTGCGTATGGTTTTCGGTAGCCCACTTGAACAACTTTTCCGTCTTTGACAAGCAAAGGCCGCTTGATCAGCATACCGTCTGAAGCAAGGAGATCCGCCGCTTCTTTCACTGTCAGTTGATCCACCTTATCTTTCAAACCGAGTTCACGGTATTTCATTCCGCTAGTATTGAAGAAAGACTTGATCGGTAGGCCAGATGCTGCCATCCAGTCTTGCAATTCTTTGCTAGTCGGTGTTTCTGTGACAATGTTTTGGCTTTGGAACTCACATTGGAGACCGTCCAATTCTGATTTAGCCTTTCGACAAGTCGAACATTTTGGATATTCAATAAAGGTATACATCGATTTCACTTCTCCTTCCAGGTAATTCCTTCGTGTTGTAAGAGCCAGCGTTTGCGATCGAGTCCAGACGCGTAGCCCGTCAGTTGTCCATCTTTTCCCATCACACGGTGACAAGGGACTAAGATCGTCAAGGGATTGCGTCCGACAGCCTGTCCCACGGCCTGGGCTGAACCACAAGAAAGATCCTGGGCAAGTTGGCCATAGGTCTTGGTCTCACCATATGGGATCTCTCGCAATAACTGCCACACCCGCTCTTGAAAGGCTGTCCCTTGCGGTGCTAGTGGAAAGCTGATAGCGATTGGCTCCCCAGCAAAATAGTGATCCAACCACTCCTTTACCTTATCATGGTAGGGATGGATCTGTTCCAGCGCCCCATAGGGATCAGGAGCATCCTCTTTCGGATCATAAAAATCAAGCTCTACAAGGCCTTCTTCACTGACAATGATCGAAAGAAGCCCCATAGGGCTTTCATAAAATTGTTTAAGATAGAGAGTCATTGTAGGCTGCTTCTGCTCTTTGGTCCCAGCGGTCCTCTTCTGAGACCACTTGGAATAGACTAGTTTCTGCTTTTCGTTTGATCTTTTGATAAGCCAGACGGACTCCATCAATAGGGACCTTTCCACAATAATGGTAGCCCAATTTTTCAAGCAAATGTTGCATGACCAGATTATCCGGGTGGGTATCGCAACGGAAATCTGGCCCTTTTTCTCCTTCGATTAAACCTTGAAGGAAGGTCTGAGCCACCCCTTTCCCAGCAGCTTCTTTGGCTACAGCGACACGGTGAAAAGTGACATACATATAATTGTCATGCTCCCACTTGCCATCATAAATCTCATTATAGGCCGCTTCATTTCCCTTGTGGACGGCCGCATAGGCGACAACTTCCTGATCTTCAACGGCCACATAGCCACGACTTTCTAGAATATCTTCAAAAATGATCTCTTCATCTGGATAGCCATCCTGCCACTGGTCGACCTGTCTTTGAGCCAGGCTTTCCTTGGCATCTTGGATGATTTCCATAATTCGCTTAATCTCGTTGGGATAAGCCATTCTAATTTCCATCCTGCTTCCAACCTTTCCTAGTCTTGATGGTAACGAGCATAGAGCTCACTCTTTTGCAGGCCGTATTGTTTGGCGACCTGTTTAATTGCTTGATTCTTCTTCATGCCCTCTTGGACCAAGGTGTCGATCTCTTGGATCAAGTCGACCTCTTCTAGGTCTAGTTCTTCTTCCTTGGCTCCTTCGACGATCAAGAGGCACTCCCCTTTGAGAGGATTTTCTTCAAGAAATGCGACTAACTCAGAAATACTGCCGCGAGTATATTCCTCGTAGATCTTGGTTAATTCACGAACCAATACGACAGGACGATCCCCATAGACAGCCAACATATTCTCTAGGGTTGCCTTCACTCGATGGGGAGACTCATAAAAGATCTGGGTCTCAGGATAGGCCACTTTTTCTTGGAAAAAAGCCTTCTGTTGCCCCTCTTTGCGAGGCAGAAATCCATAAAAAATATGAGGTTGAGGGGCTAGGCCACTGGCAATCAAACCCGTAATCCCCGCACTAGGACCAGGAACAGCTACGACAGGAATCTCTCGTTCAATCGCTGCCTTGACTAAATCATGACCGGGGTCAGAGATACTAGGGAGTCCTGCATCTGAGACTTGCGCCACATCCTTTCCGGATTCTAAATGGGCGATTAGATCTGGAATTTTCTCCATGGCATTGTGCTCATGAAAGCTGGTCTGGGGTGTCGTAATCTCAAAATGCTTGAGCAAGAGGCCTGTATTTCTAGTATCCTCAGCTGCGATCAAGTCCACATCCTTTAAGGTCTGGACCATGCGGTAACTCATATCCTCACGGTTACCGATCGGTGTTGGAACCAGGTAAAGCACCCCTGTTTTCTTTTCCCCTTTAAAACTTCGTTGGATCTGCATGCTTACTCCCTAAATAACAACTCGTCACAAAACATACACTCTTCATCGTTCTCACGGCGTTGACCATAGGAATAAGTGCAGATATGAAAGCCGTCGTTGTATATACGTTGCAAATTTTCACGACCATGGTGTTGGGACTTTGTGGATGAAGTCTTCTCAACTTCCCCCAACCGCTCTCTCAATTTATCATTTTCTAAGCGAAGAGCTGTATTTTCTTCGATGACTTGTTTCAAATTTTTCTTGATGGCTTCGACTTCAGCCAAGGTGACCAACAAATTCTGAGAAAAGCCGTCTAAAGCATCAAATAATTCTTTTTTATTCATTCTGACTCCTTAACTTTCTAAGCTCAAAACCATATATTCTAGAGCATTTTGAAAAGAAACATTTGCCTTCCACATCCTGCGAGCAAGACTCAATTTCTCAAGCAACTGCTGGGATCTACTCAAACGCAACTGCTCTTCTAAAGCCAACTCCATCAAACGAAAGGCCTGGCTTTGTTTTTCCTTATCATCTGCTAGACTCACTAAGCGGGTCACTTCCAAATAGGCGCGATTCAAATTGGATTGACAACGTTCGATAAACTGATCACAAACTTTTGCTAGTTCAAAAAACGTAGCATTCTTTTTTTGCTGCTCTGCCTCTTCAAGACTAAAACTAAAACGAGCTACTAGACTTGCCTGCGATTTGATCAAGCCTTCTTTTTCTAGCAGTTCGGTTAGGTAGGCTTGCTTTTTAGGAAAATGGACCTGCTGGGCCCGACTCTTGATGGTCGGTAAGATCAAGTTTTCATCGGATGTCAACAAGAAGAGATAAATCTCACTCTGGGGCTCTTCCATGACTTTTAAGAGAGAGTTGGCCGCATTGGTATGCATCTTATCCGCATCTTGGACGATAAAGACCTGCCGACTTCCTTCAAATCCTGATTGAGAAAAGTCTTGAACCAGCGAACGAATGCGGTCCGTCTTAATGATCTGGTTGACTGGACGCACGATTTTCACGTCTGAGAATTCTTCTTCAGCAATCAAGCGGCAGGAACGGCATTTGCCACAAGGCCAGACTCCCTGCAAATCTTCGCAAAATTGACTTTGAGCTAGCAAGAGGGCCATCTCAAAACTGGCAAAAGAACCCGTAAAGAGATAAGCATGACTGAGCTGTTTGTGTTCTAAGATCTGGGTGAAACGCTCCACCAATTCTGGCTGAAGCTGTTGGATCTCTTCTAGCTTCATTTCAATATCCCCAAGCGATTTTCTAAAACAGCCAAGACATCCGCAAAAACTGCTTCAAAGGATTGACTGGCATCGATTTTCACAATGCGCTCTGGTTCCTTTTCATACAAGGCCAAATAACCTTGTCTGACTTTTTGGTGAAGCTCCAATCCTTCCAAATCCAAACGATTGACTTCCCGCTCTTGGTTTTTCGCAATTCGAGCGAGCCCTTCTTCGACATCCAGATCAAAGTAAAGGGTGAGATCTGGTTTAAGACCATCTGTCGCGAATTGATTGAGCCACTCGATATCTTCCACACTCAGACCGCGACCATACCCTTGATAAGCGACCGAGCTATCAATAAAGCGGTCCATCAAGACGATTTTCCCAGCTGCAAGGGCTGGCAAGACGCGTTCTACCAAATGCTGCCGGCGACTAGCAATATAGAGCAACAACTCGGTCTTGGCATCCATACTAGTATGGTCTGGATCTAAAATGACTTGGCGGATCTTTTCTGCAATGTCTACACCGCCTGGTTCACGGGTTGTAATAAAAGGAATTCCTTTTTCTTCAAGTAGAGGCAAAACGGCTTCTAGGACCGATGATTTCCCCGCTCCTTCTGGACCTTCAAATGAAATTAATGTACCGTTTACCATAGTATCCTCTTTCTAGTTTTCTACTTTTTATTTTACCAAAAATAAGGGTAAAAATCTTGTATTTTAGGAGAGAAAATTTTTCAAAGTCATTTTCATTTTTTCACTTTTTTGTTACAATGTTCTTATAAAGTTTTAGGAGACAACCTATCATGTTTAAATTTAAAGATATTCTGGCTATCATCTTGGGGGCCGGCATTTTTTCATTTGGGATCTATTTTTTGGTCATTCCCTTTCACTTCTATGAAGGAGGAGCGACAGGGATTACCTTGATCACCTATTACCTCTTAAAAGTCCCCGTATCCCTGATGAACTTGCTGATCAATATCCCTCTTTTCGTTCTGGCTTGGAAACTGCTGGGCAAGAAATCTCTTTATCTGAGCTTACTTGGGACTTTCTCGGTTTCGGCATGGATGGCAATTTTTGAAGCTATGCCTCTCAGCCACCACTACCATCACTTTATCTTTACAGCCTTTAAAGGAGATATTCTGCTTGCCTGTATCGCCTCAGGGGTTGTGCTTGGTTTGGGGCTAGGGATCATCTTCAATGCTGGAGGAACCACTGGAGGAACCGATATCCTCGCTCGCATCTTTAACAAATACACTTCCCTCAGTATGGGAAAGCTCATGTTGATTGTAGATGCCATTGTTCTGACAACTGTGGTCATTGTCTTCCAAGATGTCCGTACCGCTATGTATACCCTCTTCTTTATCCTGATTGACACCCTTGTGATCGACTTGATTGGAGAAGGTGGTTTTGCTGGAAAAGGCTTCCTTATCGTTACATCCAAACCAGAAGAAATTGCCAAAAAGGTTTCTGACGATCTGGGTCGCGGGATTACCTTTATCCGCGGGATGGGCTATTACAGCCGTAAGGACCTGGATATCGTCTACTGTGTCGTTTCACGGAATGAGATGAAACAAATGAAAGACATCATTAATCAGATTGATCCATTCGCCTTTATCACCATTTCTGAAGCCCATGAAATTCTCGGCGAAGGCTTTACTTTAGATAAAGAAAAACAACCCATTAATCGTTAATAGAAATAAGGCTAGATTTTCATCTAGCTTTTTTTCTATTTACGATTTTCCTTAGGTGAGTACGGACGTCAGCGAACTTTCACAAAGTTCCATGACTAATTTTTGAGCCTAATGTCTCAAAAATTCCGAGAGCATGAAACAAGTATGTTTCATGCTCTTTTCTCACGGCGGAAAATCTTAGAATACACGTCATGATTAATAAAATCATAATTATTTTTATAGAATTTATTAGGTTACCTTATACAAAAATCAGGCTACATTGTCATCCAGCCTGATTTTTCTATTAAATTGCTTTTGCGGTTGTTCGAGTGATTTCATCAACTTTCAAACCGTTGGCTTCAAATTTACTACGGATTCCTTCTAGATCTGTCACCCCATCAATTTGGACTTCGATAACCACACGATCGTCTTTTGTTGGGATATTGACTGTATTGGCGATGTTATACCCTTCTTCTACAATCAAGTGAATGATTTGTTCTAGAACGCCAACCTTATCTTCTGTCACAAAGCGAACACGAACTCCTTCTTCTCCATAACCGGATACTTCAAGGAAAGCACGGAAAATATCACGGTCTGTGATGACACCGGATACTTGGTCATTGTCCACGACTGGAAGAATTCCCACCTTGTTCTTATACATGAGGTAGGTCGCATCTTCTAAGCTCGCAAATTTAGAGACGTTAATGACATCGCGAAGCATGACATCTTTGACCTTGGTCTTGTTCAACAGATAGTTCATCTCGAAAATAGACAAGCTTGTTGCTTTAGATGGACTTGCTTCTGCAATCGTACCTTCTGTCACCAAACCAACCAATTTATCATTTTCAATGACTGGCAAACGGTGCAAACCTTGTTCGCGCATCAAATCTGCCGCGTGGGCAATTGTAGTATCTGGACTAATGTAAACCACTTTACGTGTCATAAAATCTTTAACAGCCATAACAAGTTCTCCTATGCTTTTATTAGTTTTATTATACTTGATTTCAAGAATGATTTCAAACGCTTTCAGCAGTTTTCTCTTGTTTTCAAAATTTAGAAAAATCAAACAAGAGAGATGAAAAAAGAAAGGTCTTCAGGACCTTTCTTTCGAACATATTCAAACTGTTTTTCCTATAAAATGAGATTAATGTTTCTTCATAATAGAAATTATGCTTTTTTTTTTGAATCATTTGGGAGTATATTGAAACTTTCCGCCGTGAGAAAAGTGCTAGAAACATTATTGTTTCTAGCACTCGGGAGTTTTGAAACCTTAGTTTCAAAACTAAGTCATGGAACTTCGTAGAAGTTCGCTGACGTCCGCACTCACCTAAGGAAAGTTTCTAAATTATCTTTGTCATCAATCCGAAGAAAGGTTTAGCTAACTTTTCCTTTCAAAAAACTTTAGAAATCTTATCCACCAAGGTAGGCCTTGCGGACTTCTTCTGAGGCTAAGAGTTCTTTTCCTGTTCCAGTAAGAACGACTTTCCCTGTTTCCAAAACATAACCGCGGTCTGCGATGGCAAGAGCCTTGTTGGCATTTTGCTCGATCAAGAGAACAGTTGTCCCTTGTTTTTGGATATCTTGGATGATATCAAAAATTTCTTGGATAAAGATTGGGGCCAATCCCATAGAAGGTTCATCCAGAAGCAAGAGTTTTGGCGTTGACATAAGTGCACGACCCATTGCAAGCATTTGTTGTTCCCCACCAGATAGGGTTGCTGCATCTTGGTTCTTCCGTTCTTCCAAACGTGGGAAACGAGAAAAGACTTTCTTCAAGTTAGCTTGATTTTCTTCTCGATCTTTTTTCAAGAAAGCTCCCATCTCCAAGTTTTCCATAACGGTCAAACCTGGAAAGACGTGGCGGCCTTCTGGAACTTGAGAGAGTCCTGCTGCTACAATCTTTTGAGCCGGAACCTTTTGAATCTCCTGACCCAAAAATTCGATTTTCCCAGCACTTGGACGCACCAAACCTGAAATGGTACGAAGAATAGATGTTTTCCCAGCACCGTTAGCACCGATAAGAGAAACAACTTCCCCTTCGTTTACCTCGAAACTGACATCACGGACAGCCTGGATCATGCCATAGTGTACAGAAAGATTTTCAACTTTTAACATAGACATTAGGCTTCACCTCCTAGATAGGCTTCGATTACGCGTTTGTTGGTCTTGATTTCATCTGGCGTACCATGGGCAATCAAGCGACCATATTCCAATACATAAATCCGTTCTGTTACTTCCATGACCAAGCTCATATCGTGCTCGATCAACATGATCGTAATATTGAATTCTTTTTGAATGCGACGGATCAATTGGGTCAATTCTGCTGTTTCTTGAGGGTTCATCCCTGCAGCAGGTTCATCCAAGAAGAGGATTTTTGGCTCTGTAGCAAGGGCACGAACGATCTCCAAGTGACGTTGTTGTCCGTAAGCTAAGTTTTTGGCCAAGGTATCTGCTTCTTTTTCCAAACCAAAAATCGCTAACAATTCAAGAGCTTTCGCTTTCAAAGCTTCTTCATTCTTGTAATAGCTTGGCAAGCGGAAAAGACTCGCAAAGACATGTGGTTTATGGTGATTAGCAAAGGCAATCAAGACATTGTCCAAAACGCTCAAATCTTTAAAGAGACGAATATTTTGGAAAGTACGTCCCAGACCACCTGCAGCGATTTTATAGGGTGCTTTACCATTTAGCAACTGACCATCTAAGGTAATGGTCCCTTCACTTGGTTCATATACCCCTGTTAGGAGGTTGAAGAGGGTTGTTTTCCCGGCACCGTTGGGTCCGATCAAACCAACCAATTCCCCTTCATTAAGTTCCATGGTCACATCCCCAACGGCTGTCAAACCACCAAAGTTTTTTGTTAAATTTTTTACTTCAAGAAGTGCCATTAGTTAGCCTCCTTTTTTGAGAGTAGTTTTTTCAAGCTGAATTCCCATGTTCCAAGAAGACCACCTGGACGGAAGATCATCACGAGAATCAAAGCCAATGAGTAAATGATCATACGGACACTTGAGAAGTCTTGAAGCACCATGTTCAAGATACCTAAGACGATGGCTGCTACAACTGTTCCTGACATTGATCCTAAACCACCAAACACGACAATGATCAAGACATTAATGGTATTGGTGAAAGAGTAATCTTTCGGAACAACAGAGCCGATAAATCCGGCTTGGAGAGATCCAGCAATCGCCGCTGTGATCGCACCAAATACAAAGGCGATGACTTTGACCTTGGTCGTATTGATCCCAACAGATTCTGCCGCGATTTCGTCTTCACGAACAGAAAGGGTAGAGCGTCCAATTGGACTGCGTAAGAAGTTAATCGTAAAGATCGTTGTAATCACAACAAAGAGGTAAACCAATTGCCAAGTTGTAAAGGCTGGCAAACCAAGGATCCCAGCAGCCCCATTGGTGAGAGTACCACCATTAACGATCAAGATCCGGATGATTTCAGAAACCCCAAGTGTCGCAATCGCGAGGTAGTCCCCTTTCAAACGAAGGGTTGGAACCCCAACGATCAAGGCAACGACACCAGCAATCAAAGCACCTAAAACCATCGCGCCAAAGAAAGCCCCATAGGTTGGTGATTTGGAACCGAGAATAGCTGCAGAGTAGGCACCAATCGCCATAAATCCGGCATGGCCGAGTGAGAATTGACCTGAGAAACCAACGATGAGGTTCAAGCCAACTGCAAGGATAATATTAATTCCGATTTGTTCTAAAATTTGGATATAGAAGAGGTTGAGCACACCCGCTGCAACCAAGACTTGGATCAAGGCAAAACCTGCGACCAAAAGACCAAGCCAGACTAAATTCACTTTTAAATTTTGTTTCATGGCTTACACCTTCTCTTTCACATTTTTACCGAGGATACCTGCTGGACGGATGAGCAAGATTACAATCAAGATGGCATACACAATGGCATCACGGAAGTCTGAAAGACCGATCGCTGTAGCGAAGGTTTCCAACAAACCGATAACAAATCCACCTAGGGCAGCACCTGGAATGATTCCGATTCCTCCAAGAACCGCTGCGACAAAGGCTTTGATCCCTGGTGTCATCCCCATCAAAGGCTCGATCGAGTTGTAATACAAACCAATCAAGACACCACCAGCACCTGCCAAGGCTGATCCCAAAGCAAAGGTAAAGCTGATCGTACGGTTTACGTTAATCCCCATCAATTGAGCAGCATCACTATCGACAGATACAGCCCGCATGGCTTTCCCCATCTTTGTCTTTTGAATAATAAATTGAAGAGCGACCATCAAGAAAACAGACACTCCCAAGATCATCAACTGAATATTGGAGATTGAAATAGGACCGAAGTTGTAACGAACTGTTTTAATCACTTGCGGGAAGGAACGGGTATTGGCCCCTACGAAGAAGACCATCCCATATTCAAGCAAGAAGGAAACCCCGATGGCTGTGATCAAGGCTGCAATCCGAGTCGAATGACGAAGCGGACGATAAGCCAGGTATTCAATTACAACCCCTAAAATAGCTGTCCCAACCATGGCTAGGAGCAAGGCTACAAAGAAGTTCACTTTCCACGAGTTCAATAAGAAATATCCCATAAAGGCACCTACCATGTAGATATCCCCATGGGCAAAGTTGATCAATTTGATAATTCCATACACCATGGTATAACCAAGGGCCAAGAGTGCATAGACACTTCCCAAGATTAGACCGTTCACTAATTGCTGGAGCATTTGAACCATCCTTTCTAACAATAAAGAGCGAGGCCAGGAATTTTCATTCTCCCAGCCTCTTGTACAAACAACAAATGATAATTATGGTTTAACAGACTCAACAGATTTGACTTTACCATCTTTCAAGCCAATCATAAGAGCTGATTTAACCGGGTTGTGGTTCTTGTCAATTGACATTGTACCAGTCACACCTTCCAAGTCTTTCAACTTCGCAAGGTTATCTTTCAATTCGACAGAGTTCTTAGCACCTTTAGATGCTTCGGCAACCATGTAAACTGAATCATAAGCCAAAGCTGCGAACATTGAAGGTTCTTCATTGTATTTCGCTTTGTATGCTTCTACGAATTTCTTGGCTTTATCAGTCATTTCACCTTCAGTAGAGAATCCAGCTACGTAGTAGATGTCTGTAGCTGCAGCAGGTGTTGCTTGTTCAACGAATTTAGCATCGCTAAATCCATCTCCACCAACGATTGGTTGTTTGATTCCCATACCACGCGCTTGGTTTACGATCTTACCAGTTTCTGTGTAGTAACCTGGAAGAACAATCGCATCGAAGTCTTTATCTTTGATTTTTGTAAGGGCAGCTTGGAAGTCTGTATCCTTAGATTGGAATGTTTCTGTTGCTACGATTTCACCTTTGTAAGATTTCTTGAAGGCTTCAGCAATCCCTTTAGCATAGTCAGATGAGTTATCGTAGTAAAGAACGACTTTCTTCGCTTTCAAGTTATCAGTTGTGTACTTAGCAATGATTTTTCCTTGGAAGCTATCGATGAAGGTTGCACGGAAGAGGTAATCTTGACCTTTTGTCAAATCATCTTGAGTAGCTGATGGTGTTACCAATGGTACACCTGCTTTACCAGCATTGGCAACCGCTGCTGCAGTAGCCCCTGAAGTTGCAGGTCCTACAAGAGCGTTCACTTTTGATTGAGTGACAAGGTTTGTAGTGACTGTAGCTGCTTCAGCTGTTTCAGATTTGTTATCTTTATCTGTGACAACGATCTTCTTACCGTCAGCTCCACCCTTAGCGTTGATTTCATCAACGGCCAATTGAGCACCTTTTTGTTCAGCACTACCGTAGGCTGCTACTTCACCAGTTTTTTCAAAGTTAAAACCGACTTTTAGTTCCTTGCCGATTTCGTTACCAGTTGTGTTTGAACCTGAAGTAGAAACTTCACCACAAGCAGCAAGAAGAGCGACACTTGCAATGGTTAAAAATGAAAGAGCAAATTTTTTCTTCATTTGTAATGATCTCCTTAAATGAATCTTAAAATAAATACATTAAGAATATACCGAATTATCTGACAATTGTCAATAAAAAAAACGCAATCCATCAAATGATTGCGTTTTCTAACCTTCTGTGACCACAGATGGGGCCTCCAATCGTTGCAAACTCCCCACAAAATCTGTATCTAAATCTTTGAGATGGCAAGGCAAGACCTTTTTGACATAACGTTCTTTCTTTAAGTCTTCCATGACTTGATCGGCCTTGTCACTGTCCACATACAATTGGACATAACGGCATTTCTTAGAATGGTACAAGACATCTCCGACAGATTGTAATTTTTTCCCATCTCGATTGTAATACAATTTAACAATTAAGCCTGTTCTTTCTTGTTTCTCAAACATGGTCAATCCCTTTCTCGTTCTGTTACTAGTATATCAAATTTCAAGAAAAAGAACTACTCTTTTATGAGAGCAAAAAAAGAGAGTGGGACAGAAATCGGTCATTCGTTAGAATTCGATTTCGTCGTCCCACCTCCGCACAGTTGAGTAGGGCTGTAAAAGCTGATGAAATCAGCGTAGTAGAGCCCACTCAACCACTGCGTTTTGCTCGACAATCCAAAAATAATTGAGAGGCTAGGACTTTTGTCCCAGCCTCTTGACGGACCTTCCCATAGGATGGTTTAGTCCAATTTATTATTGGCCATGATTTCATCAATAAAGCCATATTCAAGCGTTTCTTGTGCACTCATCCAATTATCTCGCTCCGCATCAGCATGCACTTTTTCAATGGATTGACCTGAATTTTCCGCAAGGATTTTTTCCAAGTTATTCCGTGTTTTGAGCAAGTGTTCTGCTGCAATCGCCATATCGGTTTGTTGGGTACCACCACCAGTACCACCCATTGGTTGGTGAATCATATACTCAGCGTTTGGCAACATGAAGCGTTTGCCCTTCGCACCGCTTGAAGCGATGATAGTTCCCATAGAAGCGGCCATCCCCATGACAATAGTTTGGACATCTGACTTGATAAAGTTCATGGTATCTACGATGGCAAGACCTGCAGAGACAGAGCCTCCTGGTGTATTGATATACATATAGATATCTTTTGTATTATCTTGGGCATCCAAGAAGAGCAATTGAGCGATAATGGAGTTAGCCATTTGGTCCTCAACTGGTCCTGTTACCATGATAATTCGATCTTTCAACAGACGGGAATAAATATCGTAAGAACGTTCTCCACGACTGGTTTGTTCAATAACTACTGGAATCATCTATTCTTCTCCTTTAGTATCCATTCATTCTAACGATTCGTGAGGTTCAAAGTATATGTGCTATTATAAACCAATGGTCAAAAAAGGTCAAATCTTAAGCACCTTTCGGACTTATCTTATAATGAATGGTTTCTTATTTGGTACCGAATAAACGGTCACCTGCATCTCCAAGACCAGGAACAATGTAGCCATGTTCATTCAAATGATCATCGAGGGCTGCTGTAAAGATATCAACATCTGGGTGAGCTTCTTGAAGAGCTTTTACCCCTTCTGGCGCTGATACTAGACAGACAAATTTGATATGGCTAGCGCCACGTTTTTTCAAGGAATCAATAGCTAGAATAGCGGATCCACCCGTAGCAAGCATTGGGTCTACTACAAAGATACGACGTTGATCAATATCTTCTGGCAATTTCACCAAGTATTCAACTGGTTTCAAGGTTTCTTCATCACGGTACATCCCGATATGGCCAACCTTAGCAGCTGGTACCAAACTCAAGAGACCATCAACCATCCCAATCCCTGCACGAAGAATTGGGACAATAGCCAACTTCTTCCCTGCGATTTGTTTTTGAACGGTTTTGGTAATAGGAGTTTCAATTTCAACATCCTCAAGAGGCAATTCACGCAACACTTCGTAGCCCATCAACATAGCAATCTCATCTACCAATTCACGAAAGGCCTTCGTAGAGGTATCTGTACGACGAAGAATAGACAATTTGTGTTGAATCAGTGGATGTGTAATAACTTCTAATTTTCCCATTTTGAGATCCTTCTTTCTAAGCTGTTATTATTCAAAAAAGAGCTATGATAAAAGTGGAGTCAAGCTCTACTCTTTCTTTCAGTCCCTCTTTGATACTCACAGCACATGGAAATCTTCATTTCCAACTTTACATTCTTCTTATTATACCAAATTTTACAAAAAAAAGAGAGCCCTTACACTTAATTTTTTAAGTTCGGACTCACTCTTTCTATCAATCAATTACAACCATTCTTTGTATTTCTTAATATAGATACGTTTGACAACCGTCACACTCAGCATATAAAGGACGATAATAGCAAACAATAGAACAAAGTACAATCCATTTAGTTGGCTCAACTTCAAGATAGAAGCCAAAGGACTATATGGAAGGGAGGTTACAAAGAAGGCTGCTGCTAGGGTCGTCACCACGACTGAGAAGGCTGGACGACTTTGGATAAATGGAAGTTTTGGTGAACGCAACATATGAATAACCATGGTTTGAGACCACATAGATTCAATAAACCATCCAGTTTGGAACACCATGATAAAGGCTGCTGCATCTGCTGCTCCATGGTTGTAGCCATGACCTAAAATCATTGGGACAACAAGGAAGTAAAGAAGCATGTAGGTAATAATATCAAATACGGATGAAATTGGACCGATCCAGGCCATGAAGCGCATAATAGAATTGGCTTCCCAGATACGAGGTTTCTTGAGGAATTCCTTGTCGACATTGTCAAAAGGAAGGGCGATACAAGAAAGATCATAGATGAGATTGAGCACAATCAAATGAACGGGCGCCATGGGAAGGAAAGGTAAAAAGATGCTGGCAAAGAGAAGAGAAAAGATATTCCCGAAGTTAGAAGAAACCGTCATCTTGATGTACTTAGTCATATTGGCATAGACCTTGCGGCCTTCAACCAAACCTTTTTCAAGGACCATCAAGTCCTTATCAAGAAGGATGACATCTGCCGTTTCTTTGGCAATATCAACAGCAGTATCCACAGAGATCCCAACGTCTGACACCTTCATGGATGGAGCATCGTTAATCCCATCTCCCATGTACCCCACCTTGTGGCCATTTTTCTTAAGGCTAAGAATGATCCGCGCTTTTTGATCGGGCGATAATTTGGCAAAGACTGTTGTTGTTTCCACAACTTGCGCTAACTCTTGGTCTGTCATCGTATCGATTTCGCTTCCCAAAAGAATCCGCTCGACATCTAGTCCTACTTTTTCACAGACAGCTTGGGTGACCTTTTCATTGTCGCCAGTTAAGATCTTAGTGGTAACCCCATATTCTGCAAGAGCTTTGATCGCTGGAGCTGCAGAAGGTTTTGGTGGATCAAGAAAGGCCAGGTAACCGGTTAGGATCATGTCTCCTTCATCTTCAACACTAAAGATTTCATTTTCGTCCAAGTCGGTTTTGTAGCTGACGCCCAAAACACGAAGACCTTGTTCATTTAATTGAGCGACCTCAGCGAGGACTTCTTGACGGACCTCGTCTGTTAATCGTTTGATATCACCCTTGTATTCAACATAAGTCGATACAGAGAGCATTTCTTCCAAGGCCCCCTTGGTCACCATGCTAACCACACCATCTTCATCTTTGACAATGACACTCATGCGACGACGTTCAAAATCAAAGGGCAATTCATCTATCTTATGGAAGGTTTGATCTAGATCGCGGACGATTTCATGTTTCTTGGCTTCTTTATGGGTTCGATTGATAATCGCCCGGTCCATCAAATTTTTTAGCCCGGTTTGGAAATAGGAATTCAAGTAAGCCCGGCGAAGGACTGATAGATCCAAATCGCCATGGATATCAAGCGGATACTCCAAAACGATTTCATCTTGGGTCAAGGTTCCTGTCTTATCTGTACACAAAATATCAATAGCCCCGAGGTCTTGAATGGCATTGAGTTTTTTGATAACGACTTTTTCCTTGGCCATGATGATGGATCCCTTAGCAAGACTCGCTGTAATAATCATCGGCAGCATTTCAGGAGTCAAACCAACCCCAACGCTGAGGGCAAAGACACCCGCTTCTAACCAGTCACCGTCTGTGAGGCCATTGATCACAAAGACGACGGGCACCATCACTAACATGAGCCGAATCAAGAGCCAAGAGATGGTATTCATTTCTCTCTCAAATGAGGTTGGTTCGTCATAGGTGTTGATGGTTTGCTCAATAGCGCCCATCATGGTTTCATCCCCCACGACCAAGACCAAGGCTGTCGCCCGCCCTGAGATGACATTGGTCCCCATAAAGGCCAAGCTTTCACTCTCCAAGAGACTATCTAAATTTTGACTGTCGGCTTTTCTGAGACAAACCTTTTCAACAGCATCACTTTCCCCTGTGAGGCCAGATTGTTGGACAAAGAAGTCACGGGAATCAATCAAGACCACATCTGCTGGAATCATATCGCCGGCACTCAGTTTGATCACATCTCCTACGACGATTTCATCGATCGGAATTTCTTGTTCTGATCCATCACGCAGAACGGTCGCTGTATTGACAATCATACGTGATAAGTTGCTAGCTGCTTTGTCGCTCCGCAATTCTTGAATGAAGCGGATACCACCAGAGATCAAGACCAAGGTCACAATGATGATGGAGGTCGTTGGATCCTGTTCACCTGGTTTTGCTAGCCAGACATTGGTGATGAAGGAAACCAGCGCAATGACCAACAAAATCACCGTAAAAGGATTAATAATCGATTCATAGATCTTTTTGATCATGGAATCTTCTTGACCTTTTGTGATGACATTTTCGCCATAAATATCGCGGTTTTCTTCTACTTGATCGTCAACTAAACCAAGGGCACTGGTTTTGTAGTCGGCAAAGGTGCTTTCAAGTGGTTCTTGAAGAGCAGCAATGAGTCTTTCTTTATTTGTTTGCATTGGTATCTCCTTTTCAATCAGGAGCCAATCACTTTTGGAGTCCCTACGACACAAATCAGCGATTGGCTGGTTCGGTGCGGTTCGGGATGATCGTCAATTTGTATCATAGCTCTCTCCTTTCTCTTTTCTTGGTAAGGCATAAAAAAGAGTCCTACCCTCGATCGGTAGGACTCATGAAACTCGTCATTAATTTTTCAATCAAAACTCTCAAAAAACTGACCGTCCAAGCTTTAGCTCCGCAAGGCAATGAAATGAGCTTAGTCTTGACCTTTGCGATCAGGACTGTTAACCAACGAGTAGTGTCTCCACTGCTTTGCGGTAGTCATCCGTATCCTTGTGGTAGCCTCACCTACCGTATTTCGAGTTTATTGTACTCCTTCACTTACAGAAAGTCAACACTTATTTGTGAAAAGTTTCCACCAAACGTTTGGTAATTTCTTCAATGAGGGTGAAGGGAGCTGCTACATTGAGGCGGGCATGTAAGGTTCCTTCTTTTCCGAAATCTGTTCCACGGTTCAAAATCAATTTGGCTTGGTCATGGATTTTAGCATGCAGCTCATCATCGCTATAAGGATAGGCGGAAAAGTCCAACCAAAGAAGATAGGTTCCTTGGGGTTTCATGACACGGATTTTGGTCTTTTCATGCAATTCATCTACCACATAGTCGATGTGTTTTTCAAAGACTTGCTTGAGTTCCGTCAACCAAGGTTTACCATGGCGATAAGCCGCTTCTGTTGCAATATAGCCCAATCCTGAGATTTCATGTTGGTTATTGGCCAATTGCCGTTGTTTAAAAGCCGTACGAAGCTTTGGATTTTCAATGACCACATAGGAATTTTTTGTTCCTGCAATATTGAAAGTCTTGGTTGCACTAGTTAAGATCAGGCTGAAATCTTTAAAACTTGGATCAACCGTATTAAAGCTGGTATGACGGTGGCCAAACAAGGCCAAATCTTGGTGGATCTCATCTGAAACGAGAAGGACACCATGTTTTTGACAGAGGTGGCCGATTTTTTCCAAGACTTCACGATCCCATACACGGCCTCCAGGATTGTGCGGATTACACAAAACATAGAGTTTCACCTCTTGCTCCACAATGTCTTTTTCCAGCTGATCAAAATCAATTTGGAAAAGACCATCCTTTTCAACTAATGAATTTTCGATCAATTTTCGACGATTGAGCTTGACACTTCTGGCAAATGGAGGATAGACCGGCGTATTGATTAAGACAGCATCCCCTTCCTTAGTAAAGGCTTGAATGGCTGTTGAAATGGCTGGAACAACACCTTCGATAAAGACGACAGCTTCCTTTTCAAAGGAATAGCCATGCTCTTCTTTTTCCCAATCAAGGATAGACTGGTAAAGGCTATCTGATGCATAGGTATAGCCATAGACCATGTGGTCTGCATAGCCGATAACAGCTTCTCGTACTTCTGGAATGACATTAAAATCCATGTCCGCGATCCAAGCTGGAATGATTTCTGGATCTGTCTCAGTTTCTTTCCACTTGTAGGTATGGTGGGTCAAGCGATTCGGTAAAGTCGTGAAATCATATTTGGTCATCTTAAGCCTCCAATGCTTGTTTCAAATCTTCAATCAAATCATCCGCATCTTCGATTCCGATGGACAACCGAAGAAGATCATCTGTCAAACCATATGAATGGCGAACTTCTGCAGGAATGTCCGCATGAGTTTGAGTGGTAGGATAAGTGATCAAACTTTCAACTCCACCAAGACTTTCTGCAAAGGTAAAGACTTGAAGGGAATTCAACAAGTTAGGAATTTTTTTCTCATCTTGAATTTTAAAGGAGACCATTCCACCTTTTCCAGTGTAGAGGACTTCTTTGACCTGAGGGGAGGTTTTCAAAAACTCGACTACCTTGCGGGCATTCTCAGTGGAGCGCTCCATCCGGATAGAGAGTGTCTTGAGACCACGGATCAACAGATAGCTGTCAAATGGGGAAAGAACAGCACCTGTCGTGTTCAAATTGTAAAAGAGTTTGTCATACAGATCTGCATCATTTGTCACGACAACACCAGCCAAGACATCGTTGTGACCAGCCAGGTACTTGGTTGCTGAATGTAGGACAATATCTGCTCCCTCTTCAATCGGACGTTGATAGATTGGGCTATAGAAAGTATTGTCCACCACGACTTTGGCACCTTTTGCATGGGCCAATTTGGCTAAATGAGCAATATCAACTTCCAACATCAATGGATTGGTTGGTGTTTCAATATAGAGGACATCCACCGGATCATGATCTAGATGGTGGATCAGTTCTTCTTCTGTATTGGCATAGGTGAAAGAGAAACGACCTTCTTGCTCTTGTTGGTTAAACCAGCGGAAAGAACCTCCATACAGGTCACGAACGGCTAAGACTTTTGAACCAACAGGGAAAATGCTAAAAGCAAGCACAATAGCTGACATTCCAGAGCTTGTCGCCAAAGCATAGTCTGCACTTTCGATAGCTGCCAAAGTCTTCTCAGCCGTTGCGCGTGTTGGATTTTTCGTACGGGTATAGTCAAAACCTGTAGACTGACCAAATTCTGGGTGTTGGTAAGTCGTAGAGAAATGCAAAGGAGTCGTCAAAGCTCCCGTTGCTTTATCCGACTTGATTCCTGCCTGTGCCAAGATAGTATTGATATTGCGTTTTTTACTCATATTGCCCTCCGATAAACATTCAATCTAACTGCTTACTATTTTATCACTATTATGAGGAGAGCGGTTTTCCCATTTTCAAGACCTAGCTATAGTTTCAAACTATAAGAAAAGAGAGTGGGACAGAAATCGGTAATTCGTTAGAATTCGATTTCGTCGTCCCACCTCCGCACAGTTGAGTAGGGCTGTAAAAGCTGATGAAATCAGCGTAGTAGAGCCCACTCAACCACTGCGTCTTGCTCGACAATCCAAAAATAATTGAGAGGCTAGGACTTCTGTCCCAGCCTCTCAGGTTTATTTAATCCGAAATTTTTGTCTAAGACGTGCAGCTTGACCTCCGATAAAGCGGTCAAAATACCGTAGCCATAATCCTAAGGCTCCATAGATAACAACTCCTAATCCGCCAATGACGATGATATAAATCATGCTCGATACACGGCCATTTGGTGGAAAAATCCAGCCCAAAATCAAGCCGGCGATCAAGACTCCAAGTAGCATCACCACAGTCAGGATAGAACCAAGTAAGGTCCGCTTGAAGATGATGGTTCGATTAAACTGAGTAATGGTTTGGATCTCCCGATACATGAGAACGATTGGCACCATTAACGCAATGGTCGTTGACAAAAGCGGCCCATAAGAACGAAAGACTAAAATAAATGGAATTTGTAGGACCAATTTCACCACTACTCCATAGAGGAAGTAGCGAATAGCTTTGCGGTTTTGGAAGAGAGCTTGAATCATTGGGGACAAGACTGTGTAAAGACCCAAAATCACCGTCTGCAACATCGCTACGATGAAGAGTCCTAAGGCCAAGCCATCTGGTCGCCCATAGAAAACCGTATAAAGTGGTTTTGCGACTGCTACTGCACCAAAGGTGGCTGGAAGCAAGAAAGCTAGCAACATGGTCAAGTTATCCTGTACGAGCTTCCCAGCCGCTTTTAGATCCCCCTTCACATAATTCTCTGTCAAAAGAGGAATCCCAACTCCCCCAATCGAAGTCGCTACTGCGATCAAGATCATGGTGATTTTGTTTGGATTAGCAGAGAAATAACTAAACATGACCAAGAGCTGCTTTTGACTATAGTCTGTAAACCAAGACATGACATTGATAAAGGTCATCTGGTCAACAATTTGGAAGAGCTGAATCGCGGAACCTGTGATAATAAAAGGAATGGCCTCACGAATCGTATCGATCAAGAGAGCCCGAGTGTCAATCCCTTCACTTCCCTCTTGCTTTCTAAAAATAGAAGAGAGCAAACCTGTCTTTGCAAGGTAATAAAAGAGCACCAGAAGGCTCGCTCCCATCCCGATAAAGGCCGCAAAGGTCGACTGCGTCACAGCCTGCACGTAATCACCTGAGCCAATCTTCATAATGAAGAAGGTCGTGAGCAACATCCAGATGACCCGGATGACTTGTTCAGCGATCTGGCTAATGGCGTAAGGCTTCATGTTGTTAAAACCTTGGAAAAATCCCCGAATGACACTCATCGAAGGAAAGATCAAGACAGCCCAAGAAAGGCTCTGCATGATCGGAATCAACTCTTTTCCCCCACCTGAAAGACTCGCAAAGACAGGAGACAAAAGATACATGAGAATGGCAAATCCAAGGCCTAGAATTCCCATAAATTTCAAGAAGCCCCGAATCAAAGCAAAGCTATGATCGGCTTGGTCCCGGGTATTGTATTTGGCTACTTGCTTAGCAACAGCTACGGGTACTCCGGCTGTCGAAATCAAGAGAAACCAAGCATAGATATTGTAGCCCATTGTAAAAAGACCATTGGCTTGTGGCCCATATTTCCCCATCCAAATATACCAAGGAATAATATAAGCGGCTCCTAGCAAACGGCTGATAAAGTTGCTGGCTGTCATCCAGGCAGTCCCGCGTAGCATCTGGGCTTGCTGGTCATTTTGTTCGTGACTCATTGGTGTCCTCTTTCGTTTCTTCTTCTCTTCATTATAAACTTTTCCATGACACTTGTAAAATAGGGACTTTAGGTTTACAATAGTTTTATGATTACAATTGAACAAACCCTCAACATTTTAAAACAAGACCAAAATTTCCGAGAAGTTCTAGTAAATGGGGAGTACTACTACCATCTAGAAGGAACAAGTTTTGATGCTATTAGCTATGATAGCCGGAAGGTTTCTGCTAGTACCCTCTTTTTTGTTAAAGGGGCCAACTTCAAAAAAGAATACCTGGAACAGGCTATTTCTAATGGACTCGGCTTTTATGTCTCTGAAAAAGATTATGAAGTTGGTATTCCTGCCATCCTCGTCAATGATATCAAACAGGCCATGAGCTTAATCGCCATGGAATTCTATGGCCACCCTGAGAAACAATTAAAACTGTTGGCCTTCACAGGGACTAAGGGAAAGACAACCGCGGCCTATTTTGCTTACCATATTTTGGAACAAAGTCACCGACCAGCTATGCTGTCTACCATGAATACAACACTGGATGGTAAAAACTTCTTTAAATCGACCCTGACAACGCCAGAGAGTTTGGATCTTTTTGCCATGATGGCTGAGGCAGTAGCGAATGATCGGACCCACTTGATTATGGAAGTTTCCAGTCAAGCTTATCTGGTAAAACGGGTTTACGGTCTGACCTTTGACGTTGGTGTTTTTCTCAACATCAGTCCAGACCATATTGGACCGATTGAACACCCAACTTTTGAGGATTATTTCTACCACAAACGTCTCCTCATGAAGAACAGCCAAGCCGTAGTCATCAATAGCGATATGGATCATTTCCAAGTTTTAGCGGACCAAGTCGCGAACCAAGACCACGATTTTTATGGAAGCCAGTCTGAGAATCAAATTGAAAACTCTAAGGCCTTCAGCTTCTCAGCCACTGGTAAATTAGCTGGAAACTATGATATCCAACTGATTGGTCACTTCAACCAAGAAAATGCTGTGGCTGCCGGACTTGCCTGCCTTCGCCTAGGTGCGAGCCTCGAGGATATCCAAAAAGGGATTGCTAAGACGCGCGTTCCTGGCCGAATGGAAGTCTTGACTCAGAAAAATGGAGCCAAGGTCTTCATCGACTACGCCCATAATGGAGATAGCTTGAAAAAACTGCTCTCAGTTGTTGAAACCCATCAAACCGGGACCATTTCACTGGTCCTTGGATCAACTGGGAATAAAGGAGAGAGCCGCCGCAAGGACTTTGGCTTACTCTTAGAAGACCATCCTGAGATCCAAGTCTTCCTCACAGCGGATGATCCCAACTATGAAGATCCTTTGGCTATCGCTGAAGAGATTAGTAGTTATATCACGCGACCTGTCGAAAAAATCGCAGATCGCGAACAAGCCATTCAACTGGCTATGGCAACAACCAGCAAGCCTGAAGATGCCGTCATTATCGCCGGAAAAGGAGCGGATTGCTACCAAATCGTCAATGGCGTAAAAGAAGAGTATCCAGGTGACGCCGCCATTGCTGAACGTTATCTATAATCAAACGAAACAAGGCTAGGAAATTTTCCTAGCCTTTTCTATTGCTTCATAAACATCAGTCTTTCCTTATCCAAGTCCACTGCTAATTCATATTTGCCTTCATCATTTTTGCTGATATAACCTAAGACTTCTAAACTATCGACAAAGATATCTCTGCGCTTTTGCTGGACTTCTTCTTTTTTGAGGAACTTGAGCAAAAAGCTGGTCATATACTTGAGAGCATACTCAGGATTGACATCTCCCAAGATAGCATAGAGCTTCTCTTGCTTCTCCGTCAATGGATATTGGTGTTTCACCTTGTAGAAGTAATTAGAAAGAGTCTGTGCATTTCGCGCAAAGTCCGTCTCCTCTATGAGAATCGCTGCATTGGTAGTATTGCGGAGTTCCGTTTGGAAGACCTTGGCTTTTAATTCTTGATAAAGTTCACTGTCCTCTCGGACAAAGACCTCTTGATCCAGGTCCACTCGATCAGCTGACTCCAAGAAGGGCAGGTTGAGGGTGTAGCGTTTATTTTCTCGAAGGATGAAGCCCGCTTTGATATATTCCTCCATCAGCTTATCCACTGGTTGATCTGGAAATTGGGCCTTTATTTGCCGCAGGATCACATCGTCGTGCTGATCCAAAAAGTTGATCAAGTCCTTGAAAAATGGCTGACGTGTCAAACGTGTGGGATTAATGATTGTAATCATCCAAATACCTTTCTTTAAACTGTAGATAGGGTGATTGGGCTAACTGACTCGGGTTGGTCCCGGGCTGATCTAGAGGAACGGCTAAGCCAAGTTCCTTGTAGTAATCCAGCCAGAACGGACTAATCTCCTCTTCCTCATCTCCAAACTTCATGGGAATGGTCTCAAAAATAGGAAGTAGTTCTGCGATGAACTGGGAACAGTAATAACCATCTCCATCCGGATAAAAGGAAGCATTGTAGGGAGCCCCTAAAAGGTTTTCTGCCCGCTTCTTGACTTCTTTGAGATCGATTTTCGGGTAGCGATAAAGGTCATAGACTTTCTCAGCTTCAAAGAAATCTTCAGGGGACTGGGCAAGGACACCGCCTTCCACCGTTGCATGATAGACCTGTCCGTCCAAAAAGATGGCAGCATGGCTGTAATGACCAGTAGATGCCTGGATGGCCTGTCCCATTTCTGTATTTTCACTGACAAAAATCAAATCACCTGATGCTAACATGGTCTTCTCCTAGCAAAAAAGGAGCCAAAACTCCTTTTTAACGATGGGTTTCCCCATTTATCATTATGCATTAAAGCTTTCAGTCAATTGAGGAACCACTTGTTTCTTACGTGAAACGGCACCTGGAAGGAAAGCGTGGTTGTTTTCAAGTTTGAAGTTGAAAGCTGCTTCTACCTTGTCCATGTTGGCACCAAGAGCCAAGATTTCTGAGTTTGAGTTGACAATGTCTGTAATCATCAAAACAAAGTCAGAGTAGCCGTTAGCTGCATTGGCAGCTTGGATGGCTGCTTCGATTTCAGCTTGGCGTTCCAAGACTTCCGCAATATCAACTGTGTTCACTTGAGCCACACGAACATTGTTTCCGTTCAATTCAAAAGTCTTGGCATCGATGTCGATCAATTCTTCTGCTGATTTGCTTGCCAAGTTGGTACCAGCCTTGAGCATGGCAAGACCGTATTCTTCTAAGTTGACACCAGCCAATTCAGCCAATTCAGGCGCAATCACTTTATCAGATGGGTGTGTTGTTGGAGATTTCAAAAGAAGAGTATCTGAAATCAAACCTGAAAGCATCAGACCTGCGATTTCTTTTGGCACTGCTACACCGTGTTCTTTGAACATGCGGTAAACAATAGAAGATGCTGATCCAACTGGTTCCAAACGCATGTAAAGTGGGCTGGCAGTTTCGAAGTTAGCCACACGGTGGTGATCCACCACACCGTAAACTTCTACTTCAGCGATATCTGAAACAGATTGTTGGAATTCATTGTGGTCCGTCAAGATAACTTGCTCTGCACCTTCTGCTTTAGCTGATGTGATGACGCGTGGTGCTTCCACACCAAAATAGTCCAATACGAAAGCTGTTTCTTCATTCGGAGTTCCAAGAGCCACTGCTTCTGTATCCAAACCATATGCTTCTTTTGCAAGATAAGCAAAAGCTACAGATGAGCCGATAGCATCTGAGTCAGGATTTTGGTGACCAAAAACGAGAATTTTTGACATGTTTCTACCTCTTTATTTCATTTATAGATTCACTCTATTTTAGCACGTTTTGCCATTTAAAGAAAGGGAATAGTTGTGCATTTCAATAGAAAAGACAGCTGGCAGGCCCAACTGTCTATACTTTTTATCCTTTGACCCGTTTCAGGTAATCTTGGTAACTTTCTGTTTCCATCAAATCTTTTGCATTTTGGACCCGTTCTTTTGTCGGTGGTTTCACACCCTCCAATTTGTACGGAATTCCCAATTCACGCCATTTGAATTCCCCCATAGTATGGTAAGGCAGAATCTCAAATTTATCGACATTTTTAAGGGTTTTAACAAATTTTCCAAGCTCGATCAAGTCGTCATCTCGGTCTGTAAGCCCAGGAACCAAAACGTGACGAATCCAGACTGGTTTTCCAATATCAGATAGGTACTTGGCACAAGCTAGAATCGTTTTATTGGTATGGCTGGTCACAATTTTGTGACGTTCATCATTGATTTCCTTGATATCAAGAAGCACCAAGTCTGTCACTGCCATCAAGCGGTCAAATTTTTCCAAATAACGAGGCGTATTCCGGAAAGGAAGAGCACAGGTATCCAAAGTACAATGAATGCCCAACTCTTGAGCCTTGGTAAAAAGTGCAATCAAAAAGTCAATCTGCAAGAGGGCTTCTCCACCACTGACAGTGATTCCCCCTTTTTCGCCCCAAAATCCACGATAACGGAGGGCTTCTTCTAAGACATCATCTACCGTCCGCTCACGGGACTTGTTGGTTTCCATTGCCCAAGTATCTGGATTGTGGCAGTATTGACACCGCATTTGACACCCTTGAAGGAAGACAATAAAGCGGATCCCAGGCCCGTCTACTGCACCAAAACTTTCTGTTGAGTGTACCATTCCTGTTACTTTTCCATAGTCAACTGTTTCATTTTCCATTGAGGAACCTCTTCTCTTGAAAACGTTTTATGATTTTATTATAACACGATTCCATCTATTTTAAAGAGTTTAAGCTTCTTTTTGAAAAGAAACTGTTCTTTTCAGTAGTTTTCATTGTCCTAGTACAGTTTCCAATATGGGACTATCTGTCCTGTATTTTAGGAGAAAAAAAGGAGCCAGCGACTCCTTTTTTAGATCTTTCTTATAAAACACGTCAGTGAGTCATCTTTTTCTTCTTGTAGAAGACAAGACTCATCGTAGCTACTGCCACTCCAAAAAGAGCTAGATAGCTTGTTTCTTGTCCAGTAGATGGAAGGATTTTCCGTTTACCTGGTGTCTTCGTTTCTGTTGCTGCCTCTTCCTTGTCGTCTTGCTTCTCATCTTCGTTCTTGCCCTTCTCTTTGCTTTCAGATGGTGAACTCTTTTGTTCATTGGCTTGAGCCTGATGAGGGACTAGTTGAGACCCTGTATTCGATGAAGAAGGGCTGGTTTGATCTGTTGGTTGTCCTGCATTTCCTTGTTGATCATCCGTCGGAGTTCCTGGAGTTTGTACTCCACTAAAGTCGATTTGGACCAAGACAGGATCATGGTCTGATGCACGACCATGTTCCTTCATAAAGGAAGCATTGATATGGACGGGTTCAAAGCTTGCTTTAGCTGCCATGTTGTTTGAGATAAAAATGTTATCCAAAACTTGATTGCTTCCACGGTAGAAATAAGAATAGCGATCGCCTGCATCATGTTGGGCCATTAAGTTTGTTAGTTCGTTGCCAGCAAGGATCTGCGCCGTGGTTGAGAAATCGTAGTCATTAAAATCACCCGTCAAAACAAAGGTGGTCTTCGGATTTTGCTTCAAGCCTTCTTGAACGAATTGATGGATGACACTAGCTTGTGCTTCACGAGTTGGCAAGGTATGTTCCACTGCTGGTTGGCTTGCCCCATAAATAGCATCATCTCCGATTTTTGATTTCAAGTGATTAGCAATCACCACAACTGGTTGACCTTTGAATTCAAATTCAACAGCTAAGGACTTGCGAGTATGATCAAACGATGGGTCATTAGGGGCAATCCGAGCTGGATTTTTAACCAGGTGTCCCTTGTCAAATTGCGCTGCCTCGTTGCTAGTTGCTGCCTCTTTTTTGGCTAAGGTTACGCGTTCTGGATTGTAGAGGATTCCCAAACGAATATTGGAACCAGGCTTTCCTCCGTCAGCGCCATCTACTGGAGCAACCTCCGTATACTCATAGCTCTTGCCACCCAATTCCTTGATCCGATTGGCTAGTTTGCGTCCACTTTCAACACCACTGGTCGTTCCGTCATCCACACTACCATTATTGTCCTGCACTTCGATCAAAGTAATGATGTCTGGATTGTGAATTTCATGGATAAAGGAATTGGCAATCAGCGTCACCTTATCCTCTGGGGTTTCATTTTTGGCATTGTTGGCCGAGAAATTTTCAATATTGTAGGAAGCGATGGTCAGCTTGTCCTCACTTGGTTGGGTTTGAGCTGCTTGACGCTGCAAACCACCATCTTGGACTGTCAACTGTTGAGTAGGTTCTAACTTATAAAAGCTATTCCGATACGTTACCACTCCTGTTACGTCTTCTGTAAAGTAATCCTTGGCTTTTGCGACAAATTGATTCCCAACATAAATCGGGATCGTCGCTGTATTTTGCGCATGTGGCCGTAGATTCAGACCTCCAATATTGTTTAAAGGAAGGCCAGTAAAATCTTCTCCCAAGACATAGATATCTCCTTTATACTGGGGACCAAGGACATGCGGTTTCTTCACCACCGTGAGCATTCCTTCCAGGCTTTCCCAATAATCGAGGGCATCGGTTTCTGGAGCATAAGCCGTCGGATTAGGCTTCACATCTGCTGGCATGCCCGCAGTGATATTCACAGCTTCTGGAAGAGGGGCCGTTCCATCTTTTGTGATCCAAGCATCGACTAACATGGTCACTGTTAAACTATTCGTCGGTTCCTTAAAGGTTTTCCCAGCTCCCAAGGTAACCTCTTCCATATAGCCTTCCTTGACGGTACCGGTGATTTTCACCTTGTCGCCGACTTTCACCTTGTATTTGGAAATAACATAAATCCCATCTGAAGTCCGACTATTGCCATCCGATTCAATATCTTGGGCGTAAAAACCATAGCGGTCTGTCTTGGTCACCACCGCATTTTTGATGGCCACTTTTTGGCCTTCCAGTGGAGAGCGTTGCGATTCCCCTTGAATTTCCCCGATCTTAACCGTTTTCTCCTCAGTATCGTCTGAGGAACTGCTAGATGTCTCTTCTTTATCACTCGAAGCTCTCGTCGTAGCTTCTGTAGTTGTAGTTGTAGCAGAAGTCGAATGATTTGTCGAGCTTTCCTCGCTGCTAGTGTTCGTCACAAGCGCTGGCTCTGAAGTCGAAGCTGTGGTCTCGTCTGCAACTACCGTGAGAGCACTGCTAAAGACCCCCAACTGACTAGCCAATAAGGTGGCTACTCCCAGTATGCGAATCTTTTTACCGTTTTTACTCATGCGTTTCTCCATCCCTAAAAAGTTTTCCTCTTTTATTATAAGGGAATGACTTTGTATTTTCAAGCGCTTTCAAAAATATTTTTCAAAAAAACACTTCGACCCAAAAGATCGAAGTGTGAAGTACTTATGCTAAAATTGCCAGTGTCTGATACGGTTTAAGAATTACTTTTTCAGAAAGCTCTACATTCTCATAGTTGGACAAGAGCACGCGCCCTGACTGGTATTCTGCTGGAATCGCTACTTCGACTTCACTTCCATAGAAATGATTGAGTACCAAGAGTTTTTGACCATCTAAGTGGCGTTCAAAGGCGTAGACTTCTTGACTATCTTCCAGTGCTGGCAAGTAGCTTCCTTCTGAAATGATCCGCATTTCTTTGCGCAAGCGAATCAATTCTTTATAGAAGGTAAAGATTGGTCCGTCCATTTCCTTTTCAACGTTGATGTCTTTGTAGGACTTTCCAACTTTCAACCATGGCGTACCTGTTGAAAAACCTGCATTTAGAGAAGCATCCCATTGCATGGGCGTACGAGAATTATCACGTGATTTGGCTTGAATAATCTTAAAGGCTTGCTCAGGTGACTTGCCTTGGTCCAAGAGCATTTGGTAAGCATTGATGGACTCGACATCCACATAATCTGCCATCGAATCATAGTCTGGATCAATCATGCCGATTTCTTCGCCCATATAGATATAAGGGGTCCCACGTGACAAGTGAATGCTAGCAGCGAGCATGGTCGCTCCTTCATTGCGGAAGTTCTTAATATCCACAAAGCGATTCAGAGCACGAGGTTGGTCATGGTTATTCCAGTAGAGGGCGCTCCAACCACCTCGTTCACTCATTTCCTTGCCCCAGGTATGATAGAGACGTTAGAGCTCTTCAAAATCAAATGGAGTAATGGTCCATTTTTGACCATCTTCATAGTCGACTTTCAGATGATGGAAGTTAAAGGCCATAGACAACTCGTGACGCTCTGGTGCTTAATAAAGAACACAGTTGTCAATGGTTGTCGATGACATCTCTCCAACTGTCATAAAGCTATCATCAGCGCCGAAAGTCGCTTCATTCATCATGTGTAGATAGTCATGGACAATGGGTTTATCCGTATTAGCTGGTTTCCCTTCATTTTCAGGGCAATCCACCAAGACTTCGTCTTTTCCAATTAACCAGCTACCAAGAAATCGTCAAAGCTTCTGGTCTTCGCTCAGAAACCAATGTCATTCGTTTGGAAAAAATCAGTATCGATGAAAAAGGAGCTAAAAAGACAGGTTTCCCCCTTCACCGTTTGGTTTGGAAAGTAACTCAGCAACGGGTAGTGGATGGCGTCGCTTCTGTCTTAGATATTGATTACCTAGACAGAGAGCTGATCCCTGGCCTGACTAAGGAAATTGCCCAGCACTCTATCTACCAATATATAGAAGAAGACTTGAAATTGCAGATTGGCTATGCTAAAAAAGAAATTTTGATTTCACCAATCGATAATCGCGACAAAATCTTACTGGATCTTGGAAAAGACCAACACGTGGTGACGGTCCGCTCCCAAGTTCACCTAGCAGACGGACGCCAATTCCAATTCACCGAAAGTCGACACAAATTAGACAAGTTTCATTTTGTCGACTATGCAGAGCGGAGGAAATAAAGGAGGCTGGGACAAAAGTCCTAGCCTCTCAATTATTTTTGGATTGTCGAGCAAGACGCAGTGGTTGAGTGGGCTC